>JALWEZ010000225.1 GCA_027039165.1 Candidatus Moraniibacteriota bacterium | reverse complement strand
TAAAGAAACTTATAATATAAATGTTACAGTACTAAACACTAGTAAAAATCAAGAAAAAGCTAAGATTCCTTTTGAAACTAAACTCATTACACACGTAGTTAAATCTGAAAAAGAATTTGAATTTAGTAAAAAAGATGAAATTAAACAAGATACTACAAAAGAAGTAAACTTTGAAAATGTAGAAGTTCCATGGTTTGGAGCTGTTATTGTAACTACAGAAATTATTTATAAAGATAAGGGTGTTGAGAAAAATTACAAAACTAAACCAGTAAGAATATTTATATTTCCAATAAGAGAAGTTATTGGACTTTTTGCTTTTTTGATAATAACTTCATTCTTTGGATTTTTTTGGAAAAAAAGAAGGATGTTGATAGGCAAGGAAAAAAAACACGAAAAAATTACAAATGAAGAAAAAAGTGAAACAAAAAGTGAATATAAAGACCAAGAAATAAAAATAAATAATAATAACATGAAAAAGAAATATAATAATGCAGATCTTTTAAAAACAAATCCAGATTTATTACATAATGAAGAGATAGATGTGGAATGGCTAAAAGATGAAGAAAAATACGATGATTCTTCAAAAAAGCAAGCAAAAAAAATAAATCGTAATATTTTAGTGATAGGTAGTATAATTATATTTTTAATACTTTCAGTTTTATTTGTAGTTTCTAGTAACAAAGAACCAAAAAAATTAAATCTAAGAGATACTTCTATAGATGATTTGATAGAGAAAAAGAAATATAATGGAGAAGATGATATTACTGATAATCACAAAGCTAACGGAGAAAATGAAAATAATGAAAGTAATTCAAAAAAAGAAATAGTAAAAAGTATTAAAAATAGTGAAATTTCGATTCAAATCTTGAATGGAGGTGCAGAGACAGGAATGGCTGGACAAACGACTAACAAACTAAAACAAGAAGGTTATAAGACAAATGATGCCACTAATGCAAAACAAAATATAGAAGATTTGGTAGTTTATTACCCAAAAGACAATAAAAATAAAGCTAAACAAGTTTTGAAATCTGTACTTAAATTTTTTGACGGTTATAATGGCAAACTAGAAGAATCGAATGAGATTCCAAAACAATATGGTGCAGATACCGTGATAGTTTTGGGTAAAAAGCAACAAAAAATAAGTAAAAACACAAATTCAAATTCTATTGAGAAAGTCGGAGGTGTTCAGATTTTAGATGGAGGAAGTGCATTGCATAATATTGAGGAAATTACAAAACTTTTGAATTCAGAATTTAAGTTGAAATCTGTTAAAAAATCAAAAAATACTTATAAGACAACGACTATATATTTTGCAAAAGGAAAGAATATTCAAGCAGATAAAATTCATAGAATAATAGAGAAAACAGTTGGAAAAGTCATAAAAGAAGAAGCGGATAAATTAGTTGGAAAATATAACTCAGATATAGTTATAGTTGTAAGTAAATAATTTTTTTAGATGTCTAACAATAAATATTTATATCATAATTTAAGTATAAATAGTACTTATGAAAAACTTAAATCTTCAAAAGAAGGTATAAGTGAGTTTGATGCAAAAGAAAGATTAGAAAAATTTGGCACTAATGAGTTACCAGAAGACGATAAGTTTTCTTGGATGATGGTTTTGTGGAGACAATTTGCAAATCCTTTGGTTTTTATAATTGTGGTTGCGGGAATACTATCATTTTTTATAAAACATTATTCAGATGCTTTTTTAATACTTATAGTAATAATTGTTAATGCAATACTTGGGTTTTTGCAAGAATATAAAGCTCAAAATGCTCTCAGTTCCCTGAAAAAAACTATCAAATTGCACGCTACTGTGATTAGAAATGGCAGAAAAAGGATTATTGAATCAAAAAATATTGTACCAGGAGATGTTTTGATAGTGAAAGCAGGTGACAGCATTCCAGCGGATGGGAGATTATTTGAGATTGATGAGTTTTTTGTAAATGAATCAGTGCTTACAGGTGAGTCTGAGGAAGTTAAGAAAAATATCAATAAATGCACAGAAAAAACTAGTTTAGGAGACAGGAAGAATATGGTTTTTGCTGGTTCTTATGTAACAAATGGTGAAGCAAGATTTGTAGTTACAGCAACTGGAAAAAATAGTGAAATTGGAAAAATTGCAAAACTTGTGGAGCAAGAAGAAGAAGTTCAGGAACCGCTTAAAAAGAAGTTTAAAATTCTTTCTAGACAAATTGGGGCTACTGCTTTATTTTTTGTGTTTATTTTGGCGGCATTTTCTTTCTATAAAGGACAAAGTTTTGAAGAAATATTTATAACTTCCACAGCTCTGATAGTAAGTATCATACCAGAGGGACTTTTGCCAGCTGTTACTATTGTTATGATTTTTGGAGTAAGAAGACTCCTTAGACAAAAAGCATTAGTTAGAAGACTAGCCTCAACTGAGACAATAGGAGCGATAACTGTGATTTGTACCGATAAAACTGGTACTCTTACAAAAGGTGAAATGAGCGCTTCTTTTGTGCTTACGGGAGGGGGAAAAATATTTGAATGTAAAAAATACAAAAACATACCCAAAGAAAATATTCCAGAAGAATTTGTAAAGACAGTTGAAATAGGTGGGTTGGTAAATAATGCATTTATAGAAAGCGGTAGTAAGGACACTTCTCAAATCAAATTTCAAGGTAGACCAACTGATAAAGCTTTGCTTTCTGTAGCAGTTGATTCACAAATAGATTTTTCAAAAAATAAAAACATAATCTCACGCATTCCATTTTCTTCTACGAGGAAGTTTGCGGCAAATATATTCAAAAATACAGATAAAAAAACAGCTCTTATGTATGTAGTTGGAGCTCCAGAGGTTATTTTGGATAAATCTAGTAAAGTAAATATTGGGAATAATGCTAATATAAATTTATCTCTAGATACTAGAAAAAATTTAGAAGAAAAACTTGAATTACTTACAAATAATGGTTTGCGGGTAGTAGCTTGTGCAAAAAGAGAAGTAAATTCTAGAAATATAATAGATTCTGGTTTAAACTTAGCAGATGGATTTACTCTTATGGGTTTTATTGCATTGAAAGATCCAGTTAGGGATGAAGTGAAGTTTGCACTTAAAAAAGCAAGTCGTGCAGGTATAAGACCAGTTATAATAACAGGGGATAATGCAAAAACTACAAAAGCTATTGTTGCAGATTTAAATTGGGAAGTAAATGATAAGGAAATTATGCTTGGAAAAGAGATAGATGAAATTTCTCAAAAAGAATTAGAAGAAAAAGTGAATAAAATATCAATATTTGCAAGAGTTGCTCCAAAACACAAAATAAGAATAGTGCATGCACTCCAAAAAAATGATGAAATAGTGGCGATGGTGGGTGATGGAGTGAATGATGCTCCTGCTATAAAAGCTGCTCATGTTGGGATAGGTATGGGAAATGGAACAGATATAACAAAGCAAACCGCTGATATTGTTTTGCTAGATAGTAGTTTTAGTACTATAATTAGTGCTATAGAGCAGGGAAGAGTTATTTTTGACAATATTCGTCGAATTGTTATTTTCTTGACAGCCGATGATTTTTCTGAATTGGTATTATTCCTTACTGCTTTATTTTTTGGATTTCCTTTGCCTCTAGTTGCTGCTCAAATACTTTGGATTAATCTTGTAGAAGATTCATTGCCAAATATTGCCCTCACCACAGAAAGAGATACTGATGGTATAATGGATGTGCCACCTAGAAAACCAAATGAACCTATTTTGTCAGCTCCGTACAAGAAATTTATGTTTGTGATATTTATTGTTTCTTCTTTGGCTGCTATAATATTCTTTGTATCTATGGTTAAATTAAATCAAGATATTAAGTTTGTAAGAACTATGACATTTGTACTAGTTGCTTTTGATTCACTAGCTATGGTTTATGTGCTTAAAAGTTTCAGGCGAAGTATTTTTAGAAAAACTACTTTTGATAATAAGCTTTTAAACTATTCGGTTCTATTGTCCCTTTCTCTTTTATCTGTTACTTTGTACATAGAGCCTCTTTCTCAAATGCTCTCTACTGTTTCTCTAAACTTTTATAATTGGAGTGTAATAATCTTAATAACTTTTGTTGAAATTTGTCTGCTAGAGTTTGCAAAGAAGAAAATTTTTGCAAATAAAAAATAATTTAATTTAAAAATTCTTGTATGATATTCAAAAATTTAAATGTTTACTTCTTCTTCACTATTTTATTTTTAGTGTCTTTTGGAGCTTTTGAATTATTTAGTCCGTATCTTTCTGCTATATTTGTAGCGGCACTTTTTAGTGTTATGTTTTATAATGTTTACATGTTTTTTAATAAAATTTTTCGAAACAGAAAAGCGATTGCCTCAATGGTTACTTGTGTTTTAATCGCTGTTATGATTGTTCTTCCTTTGATTGGTGTGGGTAAAATGGTAGCTAATGAAGTCTCTGGTGTAGTTTCTTATTTTACAGACAATAATAATCAAAAAACAGTAGCGATTTTGGTTGAAAAAACCAAAAATTCAGTTTTAGGCAAAAAAGCGCTTAGTCACGTAAGTCAAGATGATGTTAGAAATTCTTTAACTCAAGCTGTCAAAAAAGTAAGTGGAGCAATAGGACCGATAATTAAAAAAACATACAATAGTATAGTTAATAGTACGATTTGGATTTTTGTAATGTTTTTTTCTCTTTTCTACTTTTTTATAGATGGTAAAAATTTTGTATCGAAAATTAAATATTTAAGTCCTCTAAGAGACAAACATGAGGACATGCTTATAGATAAATTTGTCTCTATGGCAAGAGCAACTCTAAAAGGTACTTTTATAATAGGAAGTGTGCAAGGAATTTTGGGCGGAATTGCGTTTTTTGTAGCAGGAGTTTCTTCTCCTATGCTTTGGACTGTTGTGATGATTTTTCTTTCTATAATACCAGCACTTGGAGCAAGTCTTATAGTTGTGCCAGCTGGTGTAATAATGCTTGCATTGGGGCATGTTTGGCAGGGAGTGTTTCTTATAATAATGGGTTCTGCTATTTCTACAGTTGATAATTTCTTGAGGCCAAAACTTGTAGGAAATGATACAAAAATGCATGGACTGTTGATATTTTTCTCAACTATTGGAGGGATGAGTGTTTATGGCATAATAGGGTTTATAATAGGACCTATAATTATGGCACTAGCTGTTGCTATGTGGGAGATATTTGCTATAGAGTTCAAAGATGACATTGAAAGATTTAATGCATAAAACAAAAATATGAAAATGATAGATTCTCATGCACATTTGCATGACCAAAAATTTGATAAAGACAGACAAGAAGTTATAAAAAGAATACTTGAGGGAGAAATTGAGAATGTGATAAATATAGGCACAAGTCTCAAAGAATCTAGAGATGCAGTGAGTCTTGCAAATAAATATGAAAATATGTACGCAAGTGTTGGAATTCATCCAACTAGTTTCAAAAAAGATGCACAAAATGAGTTTGACGTGTATTTGGGAAGTGATTTGCCAGTGGTTGTGAGGAAAGAAAGGTTAAAAAATATTATAAAAGACTTAGAAGAGTTGATTGTAAACAATTCAAAAGTTGTAGCTGTGGGAGAAATTGGTATTGATTATTTTAATAGAGACGGTAGAGAAATCCAAAAAGATGAAAGAGCGTGGCAACTAAAAGCTTTTAGCTATCAAATAGAGCTTGCCAGAGACAATGGTTTGCCTGTTGTAATTCACACAAGAGAGGGAAATGAAAATGTGAGTTACAGTGCTTATGATGATTGTTTGGAGATTATCAAAGATTTTCCAGAGGTGAGTTTTGTGCTTCACTGTTATATGGGTAATGCACAACAAACAGAAAAATTTTTGGAGCTTGAGAATGTGATATTTTCTTTTGCAGGAAATATTACGTACAATAAAAAGCCAGAAGATGAGATGAATAAGGTGATAAAGCTTATTCCACTTACAAAGATTTTAGTAGAAACTGATTCTCCATATCTTACTCCAATTCCACACAGAGGAGAGAGAAATGAACCGATTTTTGTGGAGTATGTAGTAGAGCACATTGCAAAAACAAAAGACATTTCAATTAAAAAAGTAAAAGAGGTAACTAGATCAAATACAAAAAATTTTTTTAAGATAGGTAAAATTTGTGCAAAGTGTGCAAAGGTGATTTGATAATTTGAGAGAGATTAAAGAATATATATGAATAAATTAGTATTTTTGGATACAGAAACTACAGGTAATGACATGAAAAAAGATAGACTTTGTCAGATTTGCTATAAATTTGAAGATGATGTGGATGAGAGTGGTAAAATTCTTAAAAAAGGTGAGATTGTTACCAAAAATTTTAAGCCTCCCATTGCTATTTCTATAAAAGCAATGAGTGTTACAAATATTACCAATAAAATGGTAGAAAACGAAGAGGCTTTTAGTGGTAGCTTGGAAGCGCAAAAACTTCAAAAAGTCTTAGATGAAAATATCATGGTTGCTCATAATGCAAAGTTTGACGTGGCGATGCTTGAGGCTGATGGTGTAAAAGTTGGCAGAAATATTTGCACACTTAGACTTGCGAGGTATCTGGATAGTGAATGTGAAATTCCAGAGTATTCTTTGCAGTTTCTTAGATATTATTATGAGACAGAGCTTGATGTAGTTGCTCATAGTGCAGAGGGTGATGTACTAGTTTTGGAAGCTGTGTTTAATCATCTCTATGCTAAAGCAAGTCAAAAGGCAGGAAATTTGGCTTCTAGAGAAGTAATCATAAACAGAATGATAGATATTTCAAGTAAACCTTCAATTATAAGAAAGTTTGTATTTGGTAAGTATAATAGAGAGAAATTAGAAGACGTTGCAAAAACTGATCCTGGATATCTAGAATGGCTACTTCGTACTAAAAAAGAAGACGAAGACGAGGATTGGATTTACACACTAGAGCACTTTTTGGGTAAATAGGGGTTTTAGTATGTAGTGGAAAACTAGGTTGTTAGTTATCAATGATAATGTCATAGTAGGTGTTCAATAGAAATGTCATACCTGTTAGTATATAAGGTTAATAAATTAATCATGTGTACTATGGAGA
>JALWEZ010000224.1 GCA_027039165.1 Candidatus Moraniibacteriota bacterium | reverse complement strand
AGAGATAACTATAAAGTGCAATTATTGGATATAAAAGAAAAAAATAATAAAGAAGAATTTGACAAAATTATAGAATTTTACGGCTTAGCAAAAGTTACTCCTATAACATTGGTTGGGGGAGAAGTTTTGGTGGGTTTTAGCGAAGAAACAACCGGGAAAAAAATTCTAAGTCATTTAAACGACAAAAAAAAATATACTATTGGATATTATTTGGAAAAAAATAATAACAAAGCTAATGTAGATAGTTCAAATTCTACTTGTAGTGTGGAAGACGCTTCCTCTTGTTCTATAACCTCTCAAAAAGATGATAATGAAAGTAAATCTGAATTCGACTTACCTTATTTTGGAAAGGTTAATGTAAAGGAAACTTCACTTTTTGTTCTATCATTTGTACTTGGTTTTATAGACGGATTTAATCCTTGTGCTATGTGGGTTTTACTTACTTTCTTGATTATTTTGTCTCAGACAGGAAGTAAGAAAAAAATGATTTATGTGGCGGGTTTATTTATTCTTGCTGAAGCTATTATGTACTTTTTTATACTGAACGTTTGGTACAAAACTTGGGATTTTATAAATTTAGATTCAATAGTTACACCGTTAATTGGAATTGTTGCCGTTGGAGGAGGGCTATATTTTCTTTATAAATACAGTAAGAGTAAAGGTGAATTAACTTGTGATGTAACTAGCTTAGAATATCAGCAAAAAACTACAAAAAAGATAAAAGATGCGATATCTAAACCGATAACTATAGTTACAAGCTTGGTTGTGATTGGAATAGCTTTTTCGGTAAATATCATAGAGTTTGCTTGCTCTGTTGGAATTGCTCAATCATTTACTAAAATTTTGGAAATTAATCAATTAAATTTCATTTCTCAGCAATGGTATACATTCGTTTATACATTTGCTTATATGATTGATGATTTTATAATTTTTGTTCTTGCAATAATGGGATTTCAAAAATTTCAAGCCGTTGGTCAGAAATACTCGCATCTTTCAACTCTTTTAGGTGGGATTTTACTTATTTTAATGGGAACTGTACTTATATTCGCGCCAAATCTTTTAATCTTTTAATTGCAAGAATACCAAAATAGTGTAAACTAGAAAAGATAAAGTAATCTCACTTAACTATTTAAACGTGTATTTAAAACAAATTGAATTATCAGGATTTAAATCTTTTGCTCAGAAAACAGTTATTTCATTCGTTTCTGGTGGTTTTGTAAGTGGAAATAGTATTGGAATTACTTCTATAGTTGGACCAAATGGCTCTGGAAAATCAAATATTTCAGATGCTATTCGCTGGGTAATGGGTGAGCAATCCATGAAATCTCTAAGGAGCGATAGTAGCAAAGATGTTATATTTTCAGGATCAGATAAGAAAGGTAGTATGTCACTTGCTAGAGTTTGCCTTGTTTTTGATAATACAGATAAAATTCTTCCTGTAGAATACGATGAAGTAATTATTGAAAGAAAAATGTACAGAAGTGGAGAAAGTGAATACCTTATAAATGGCGCTAGAGTTCGTCTAATTGATGTTTTGGATATATTAGCACGTTCTGGTATAGGAAAAGGAACGTATTGCGTTGTAGGTCAAGGTATGACGGATGCAATACTTAATGCTACTCCTACTGAAAGAAAATTGATGATAGAAGAAGCGGCTGGAGTAAGCCACGATCAAATTAGAAAAATTAGAGCAGAAAAAAAATTAGTAAAAACTAAGGAAAACTTGACTAGAACAAGAGAGCTTGTTACCCAAATACAACCGCATTTACAAATGCTAAAAAGACAATCCAAAAAAGCACAAAAAAGTAAAATTATTCTAGAAAAACTTAAGTCGTTGCAATATGACTATTTTGGGTTTGTTTGGAAAAATCTCTTTAATGAAAGAGAAATACTTGAAAAAAAGAAGCTAAATTTTGAAAAAGAAGTAGTAAGAGCTACGAGAATTTTAAAAGAATTAAATGAAAAGATAAAAAAAGAATCTCAAAAAGTTCAAAAAGCACAAGTTGTTTCTAAACATGAAGATGAAAAAAGAGTTCTTTATGAGCAAATGCGAAAAGCAGATCAAAAAGTAGCTGTAATTCATGGAAAAATTGCGCTTGAAAAAGAACGAAAAATTGCTGAGCAAAAAGTAAAAAGTATACCTGTTGATTTGAAATATATTAGAGAAAAACTTACTCTAATTAAACAAAAATACCAGAAACTTCACAAAGAACTAAAGCTTATAAAAAAAGTAGAAGAAATTAGTGCGTTAGAAGACAAAATTCTGTCTATTCAAACTGATTTAGA
>JALWEZ010000223.1 GCA_027039165.1 Candidatus Moraniibacteriota bacterium | reverse complement strand
CTACAAAACACAATTTCACAAATCCAAACAAAATTTATTATCCTAAAGAAAATATAAAGTTGTCTAATAATTTGAGAAATAGTAAAAAGAAACTTAAAAAAGTATTGGGTTTGATATTTAAAATATCTCTAATATCTAGTATATTAGCATTAATAGTTTTGATTACTATATTTATACAATTTTCTAAAGAGCTTCCAGAACCTGGCAAAATTAATACTCGATTCATACCAGAATCTACAAAAATATATGACAAAACTGGTAAAGTGCTTTTATACGAAATTCATGGGGAAGAAAAAAGAACTATAATTCCAGCCGATCAAATTCCAGATAGCATAAAACAAGCGACTATTGCACTAGAAGATAGGCATTTTTATGAGCATCATGGCATAAGACCAAAATCTATACTAAGAGCAGTTGCGTCTCAAATTTTTAAAATTGGTACTCCAAGTGGTGGCTCTACCATTACGCAACAATTAGTCAAAAATTCAATGCTAAGTAATGAGCATTCCATTTCAAGAAAAATTAAAGAAGCAATACTTGCAATTGAAGTGGAAATGAAATTTTCAAAAGAAGAAATTCTTGCAATGTACTTAAATGAAATTCCATATGGCTCAAATGCTTATGGAGTTGAAGCTGCTTCTGAAACTTTTTTCGGAAAGCATGCAAAAGATTTGACATTAGACGAGGCTAGTGTACTTGCATCACTTCCTCAAGCACCATCAAGATATTCTCCATATGGTTCCAAACGCAATTTACTTAAAGGGCGACAAGAATGGGCTATAACTCAAATGGCAAATCTCGGTTTTATTTCTGAGCAAGAAGCTCAAAATGCAAAAGCAGTTGATGTATTTAAAAAAATCCAAAAAAATAAAGAAAATATAAAAGCTCCTCATTTTGTGATGTATGTAAAAGAGAGGATAGAAGAAATGTATGGAGAAAAATATTTAGAGGATAATGGACTTACTGTTATAACTACTCTAGACTGGGATAAGCAACAAATTGCCCAGAAAATTGTAAAAGAAAAAGCTTTTGAAAACCAAAAGAAATACAATGCTGAAAATGCTGCACTTGTTGCTATAACTCCAGAAAGTGGAGAAATTATTACAATGGTTGGATCTCGTGATTATTTTGATGAGCAAATTGATGGAAATGTAAATGTAGCTCTAAGCCAAAGACAACCTGGTTCTTCGTTTAAACCATATGTTTTTCTATTATCTTTTATAAAAGGCTATACTCCAGAAACAATTCTTTTTGATGTAAAAACTCACTTTCCAATAGAAGATCAGTCCAAAGATTATGTACCACAAAACTACACTGGTAAATTTGTGGGACCTATAAAAATAAAAAAGGCTCTTGCTATGTCTCTAAATATCCCAGCAGTAAAAGCTCTTTATCTTGTAGGAATACCTGACACTATAGAATTTGTAAAAAAACTAGGCTTAACTTCTCTAAAAGACCCAAAACGCTACGGACTTTCTCTTGTGCTTGGAGGCGGAGAAGTTAAACTATTAAATCACGTAGGAGCTTTTTCAATAATAGCAAATAATGGTGTTGAAAATAAAAAACATGCTATAGCAAAAATTATAAATAAACATGGTGAAGTAGTATTTGAAAATAAACCTATCGAAAATCCTAAACAACTTGTAAAAGAAAAATATATTGGAATGCTTTCTCATGTACTCTCTACTAATGAATATCGAGTAGCTGCATTTGGTAAAAATAATGCTCTGCGTTTTGACGATAGACAAGTTGCTGCAAAAACTGGTACTACAAATGAAAATAAAGATGCTTGGACTATAGGATACACTCCAGATGTAGCTATTGGTGTTTGGGGAGGAAATAACGACAACAGAAGTATGAATAGTCATGGTGTTGGCTCAAATGTAGCAGCTCCAATTTTTCGTGAATTTTTACTAGAAGCATTTCCAGAACCATCTCAAAAAAAATTTCCAGAATATTTAAAAGAAAAAGTAAAAACTAACAAAGATATACTGGATGGTAAGTTGGAAAAAAATAAAAAAGAAGAAGTATGTCAAATATCAAAAAAACATAACAAGTATTGCTATGTAAATAAATATTGCCCAAAAAATAGAATAAAAAAACGAACTGTAATAAAAGCTCATTCTATACTTTATTATGTAAAAAAAGATGATCCTGTAGGAGATGAACCAGAAAATCCAGAAGAAGACCCTGCTTTTGATACTTGGGAGAAAGGAGTTATAGATTACTATAAAGGTGATGAAAAAACTGTATTTGATTATGATTTAGATGAATGCAAAAAAGATGACTTTAGTGATTACAC
>JALWEZ010000222.1 GCA_027039165.1 Candidatus Moraniibacteriota bacterium | reverse complement strand
AGTTTGGGCTGACACTAGGTACATCAGTGAACAATTGCGAAAAATACTTGCAGAAAATGGGGTTAAACTTATAGCCGCACCCCGCAAAAATATGAAAAAATTAATGACAAAAATGCAACACAGAGACATGAAAAAACGCCAAAAAATGAACAAGTTTTCTCTGTAATCAAAACGCGTTTTGGTTTAAATTGTTCACTAGCTCGTTCAATTGACGGAACGATTTCGATGCTTATGTCTGCAATAATGTGGTATCAAGTAAAAACTCTGTTTTTTAATTCGTAATTCGCATTTTTAATCTTTTTCTTTTATGAGACACTTCTTATTGTATCCATATGGGTCTATTTGTCTTATGAGTTTTAAATTATTTTTTTCCCAAAAATTGTAAATTTTAATCAGTTCATGTAGCATTTTGTCAAAAATATCATTTTGCACATTATTACCATCTTTACTAATTAAATACAATAACCGAGGAATACCAAAATGTTCGCAGCTAATGAGCTTACTTGCAAAATCAATATTAATATGCCTTGTATCTATTAAAGATTGACTCCATGCGTCTAATTGACTTTTTAAATCTATATTTTGTTTTACTTCAAATTCATTTTTTTTGTACTCTGTATCTTTTTTGCATACAGTTTGTTGATTGTCTATATTGAATTTATTATTGAATATAATAGAATTTTCTATGTGAGTGCCTTGAGTATCAACACAAATAAATTCTGTATTATCAATATACGATGCGTAAAAATTAGCTTTAGCCATATTTGAATGATTAAAATAAGATTTCCATAATATTGCATTTTGAAAATTAGCACTCACAAAATTTGCATATCTTGCATCAACTCTAACTAAATTTGAATTACTTAAATTTACTTGTGCTAAATTAGAACCAAATAAATTAGCTTTACGTAAATTAGCATTATACAAATCAGCATTCCATAAATCAGCATTATTTAAGATTATTTTACGTAAATCTGCGTGTCGTAAAATTGATTGACCTAAATTAACTTTGGTTAAATTAGCTTTTCGCAAAGTAGCTCCTTGTAGATATGCTCCATTTAAATTAGCAACTTGTAACTGTGCTTCATTTAAGTTAACATATGGAAGGTATGTACCAGACAATTGAGCGAAATTTAAATCTCTGTGGGACAAATCTAACCTTGGTATGTAGTCTATATCATTTTCATTAGAGTCTTTTTTTGACAGATTATTATATTCTTTCCATTGCTCAAGACTAGGGAGTGGCACTTCTTCGGTTGATTTAATGGTTATGTGAGGAATTGCTAATTTCAAAACCTTTTGGAATTTTTTTTGAATTTCGGTTTTTGGTTTAGCTGTTATTAATTCCTGTAATTTTATTGGTTTATTTACAGTCAAAAATAATACTATCCAAAAAGAAATGCCCCCAATACCCACCAAAAACATAATTCCATTAAGTAATAACCTTACTTTCATGAAATGTTGTAATACATTTTTGTGTAGATAATAAATACACAAAACATCAACAAGCAGTATCAAAAGATGAAAAAGACTTTCATAGATACTTTGATAATCAGCAAAACGCCAAAATATTATAGAAAGAGTGCTAACTGGTAAAAGATAAATAGTAGAAATAAAAACAACTCTAAACAATAATACAGTTCCGTTAAAAGTGAATATGGCTGTCAACCATGACCAGAGCTGTTGTAAGAAAGATTTCTTTTTGTCCAAATCTTTCTTTTGCTTAGAATGTTTTTGTGCTGAAACTAACGCAAAGTCGATGAAAAACGGCAAAAGTTGTGTAAATAATTCAGAGAGATTTTTATCACCCTCACTTTTTATCCATTTTTTAAGCTTGTGATAATGTTCTCTGATATGCAAAAGAACATTAACATGAAAGATAAGTATTAGCACTGGAACAATGACAAAAAACCAAAAGATTGGAATATTGATATCCAAAAGAGGTAATCGTACACCGAGACTTGGCACCAAAAGTTGCACATCTTTAACGCTTAGTGTTGTAACAAGTGAATAAAGAATAAAAAACAAGAAAAAAAGCACGGTGTGTCTATTTATCTGCGATGATGCATCGAGTATATCTTTTTCTTTTTTTATATTCATAGTTAATTATAAGTGTATTAGATAAATTTTCCGCCTCTTTGCAGGGATAAGTTTTTCAACTATTTCTTTTATTACATGGACTGGGATGATAGACATAATTTTTTAGCTATCTATTTTTGTCATTTTCATACTCGTTCGTACATATTTCCCATCTTTAAATCCAATCTTTTCTCGGAGTTTTTTTGATTTTTCATAATACTCACGAGCTTTATCAAAATCTCTGCGAATTTTATAAACAGTTCCAAGATTATTATAATCTATTGCAATTTCTGGTTTAAGTCCAAGTTTTTTATTAATTTCTAGAGATTTCCTGATAAATTTTTCTGCTTGATATGAATCCTTCCGTTCTAAATACACGTTTGCTAAACTACTATATTCTTTTGCTACCCTTTCTTCGCGTCCAAGTTTTTCATTAATTTCCAAAGATTTCCTAATAAATTTCTCTGCTTCATGAAAATCTTTTTGGTTTAAGTGTATAGTCCCAAGATTATTATAATCTGTTGCTATTTCTTCTTCTCGCCCCAGTTCTTCGTTAATTTCCAAAGACTTCTCATAAAACTCTTGGGCTTTATCAAAATCTTTATGCATCAGATAAATATTTCCAAGATTATTGTGTTGATCTGCAATTACTTCTTTGTTTCCTAATTCTTTTTCTATCTCCAAAGACTTTTCATAAAACTCTTGCGCCTTATCTAAATCTTTACGCATCAGATAAATATTTCCAAGATTACTATAATCTAGTGCCATTTCTTCCTTGTTTCCTTCTTTCTTATTCTTTGCTAAAGATTTTTTTGTAATTTTTTCTAAATCATCTCCAGAAAGTATTTGACTACTCTTAGATAAGAAGAAAATAGCTCCAGCTATGATTGAAAAAAAGCTAACTATAATCAAATCAAGTATTTTACTTTTCATAAGTGGCAAAAGTTCATTTTTCCAAGTTTGTGCTTCAAATATTATTTCAAACGGCCTTCCTTTGAGAAAATCTGCAATAAATCCCAAAAACATCAAAAGAATAATAATCAAAACAAAAATTATAAATTTATGAAATATTTGAGTTTTACTAATTTCTTTAAATCCAGCTTTTGGTTTTGAATTTGGAGATTTTGTAGTTTGAGTTGTTGAGGTTACACTTTTAAATTCCATGACTTTTAATATTAGATTTTTAAATATAAATTATTAGAGTTTTGTATTTTCATTTTAATTTTATAACACTATTATATCATTTTTTAGTTTTTTTCTTTCTTTTTATGAGTCTGTAGATATAAATAATCAAAGTTGTGAAATAGATAAATGTTAGGAAGGTTTGAAATAGTACGTCGTACAAATTATAAAGCAAATCACATGTAAATGTATTTGTCGCAGGATCTATGTTGCATGGAAAAACCAAACTCACAGCCTGTGAGAAAAAATGAAAAAATTTATTACATATTTCGACAACAAACGTTGTAATGATTATTATTGTTAATTTTTTATCTGACTCCATGTTGTTTATATTATTTTCTTTACTTGTTGACTATCTCTTGGTAACTGTTCAACTTTTTTTAATTTCCTTTCTATTGTACGACTTTTACTAGAAGCTTTTTCTATTACATTACTAGTCTCTTGTAATTTCTTTTGAGTTTTTTCAAGCAAATCTCCAAATGTAGAAAATTCTTTTTTGATACTCCCTAGCAGTACCCAAACATCACTTGATCTTTTTTCTATAGCAAGTGTCTTAAATCCCATTTGCAAACTATTCAAAATTGCACTAATTGTTGTGGGTCCTGCAACTATAATTCTATACTCTCTTTGCAAAAAATCCATAAGTCCAGGCTGACGAAGTATCTCTGCATACAATCCCTCAATAGGTAAAAACAAAATTCCAAAATCAGTTGTAAAAGGCGGATCTACATATTTTTCCTTTATAGTTTTTGCCTCTGCTTTTATGCGCGCTATAAGTGTCTTTTTTGATTTCTCTATAAGTTCTATATTTCCCTCTTCTTCAGCTATTATCAAACGCTGATAATCTTCTAGTGGAAATTTAGCATCAATTGGCAAAAATATATTTCCAATTTTTTCATCCTTTGCTGGAATTTTAATTGCAAACTCTACCCTATCGTTTGAATTTTTTTTAGTTGCTATGTTTTTTTCAAATTGCTCTGGAGTCATAAATTGCTCCAAAAGATTTTCTAATTGCACTTCTCCCCAAGTTCCTCTAGTTTTTACATTTTGTAAAACTTTCTTTAAGTCACCCACTCCAGTGGCAAGCACTTGCATTTCTCCAAGTCCTCTCTGCACAAGTTCCAAACGTTTACTAACTAATTCAAATGATTCTCCTAATCTTTTCTCTAGTGTAGAATGCAATTTTTCATCAACAGTTTGACGCATTTTTTCTAATTTTTCACCATTGTCTTTTTGTATATCACCAAGTTTTCTCTCTATAACACCTCTAATTCTTTCCATTTTCTCGTCATTTTTTGAAATAACGTTTTGCAAATTTCTAGAAAACAGCGTAAAATTTTTATTTTGAGTATCAGACAAAATTCCAATTTGTTTATTTAAAGAATCTCCAAAATCTTTAATGCTATGTGCTATTTCTTCTCTTGTTTGTCTATTTGAATCCGAAAATTCTCTACGATTTAGAGAGATTTCCTCTTTTAGGGTACTTGATACCTGTTTTGAATAATTATCAATTTTTTCCGATAATTCACTCGATTTATCCCTATTATTTAATCTAAAAATCAAAATCAAAACAATAATACTCAATACAATATTTAAGATTAATAAAATATCTGACATGTTGTTATACTTTAAACTTATTAAAAATAATTTATTTGTCTTAATGGTATCACATTTTTTTCTAAAAATATATAATAATCACTAAATTAAACATTTCTACTAATTTTTTTAAAATACTCTGCAATGACTACAATATTATTCTTTTGTCAAGGGTTGCATTTATTTTAATTTTTGTTATAATATCTTTATGCGCCGTTAGCTCAGCTGGTAGAGCAGTTGGCTCTTAACCAATTGGTCGGGGGTTCAAATCCCTCACGGCGCACAGCATTTAATTAAATGCAAAACTAAGCCTTGGTAGCTCAGTGGATTAGAGCAGCGGGCTTCTATCCCGTCGGTCGGGGGTTCGAGTCCCTCCCAAGGTACAGTATTAGTCAAGAGTAATATTTTTACTCTTGACTTTTTTTTGAATATATGTTATAAAGTATATATCTCAATCTTGAGATAAAAATACCCAATGGGAAATAAGGAAAAACGATGATTGTTAGTAGAATGTGTGAATTAGTAGTGTCCGTAGGTGGACAATTAGATATTTTAAAAAAAGATTCCGATGAGATTGAAATTGAAATTGAAGTATGCAAAGATCTCGAGGATGAGGTGAGAATATGGCAAATGGGTAATATTCTCTATGTTTTAGACAAGAAAAATTCTATGTCTAATAAGAATGTACAGATAAAAATAAGAATGCCGAAATGTGTAAACATTCTGCATTCTTAATCAAAACCCCCTTAATAACAATTGAGGGGGTTTTAAATTATCTTTTTTGTATATTGTGTTATAATTTTATATATAAGTTTAAACTTGAAACTCGTGAAAAATATCAAAAAACACTATGATGTAATAATAATTGGTGCAGGTCCAGCAGGACTTAGATGTGCAGAAGTTTTACTCAAAAGCAATAAAAAAATACTTCTGGTAGAAAGAAAAAAAGAAATTGGCGCAAAAATATGTGCAGGAGGTCTTACTCGTAAGTCTATAGAATATCTAAAAAAAATGAATTTTCCAGAAAATCTTATAGAATCTAGATTTAGTAGCGTAATTTTTAGAAAAGGTAACTTAAAAACAAAAATAGATTTCAAAAAAGATTTTGTGCATACAATTAGTAGAAAAAACTTGGGTATCTGGCAATTAAAAAGGATACAAAACAGACAAAACATTGATATATTCACAAATGCATCTGCCACAAAAATAGACAAAGATTTTGTAATTCTAAACAACAAACACAAAGTAACTTACAATTATTTAGTAGGTGCTGATGGTACCTTTTCAAGTGTTAGAAAATTTTTAAACATAGAAACAAAAATATTTGGCATAGCTTTTCAGTACATCCTAAAAAACAACAAAAAATACAATGATTTGGAGTTGTTTTTGGATTCTAAGTCTTTTTTTGCACTATATGCTTGGATTTTTCCACATTCCAGTACTGTTTCTATAGGTTCTGGTTTTTTTCCACAATTTTCATCTCTCAAAAAATCAATAGAAAAGTTTCACACATGGACACAAAAAGAGGATATAGATTTAAATAACAAAAAAGTACAAGTTCATCCCATAAATTTTGATTATAGAGGATACAACTTTGGCAATATTTTTTTAATAGGAGATGCTGCTGGAACTGCTTCCGGATTTACCGGTGAAGGAATTTATCAAGCTTTAGTTTTTGGAGAAGAAATAGCAAAAACTATACTAGACAAAAAATATAAAAGCAAACTTATACCTAAATTATTAAGAAAAAAATATTTACAAGAAACACTTTTGGTACTTTTGATAATTTCTGGTCCATTTCGAGACATAGTGTTTTATTTTATAGTTATTATAGTAAAAATTCCATGGTGCGGTAAAACTCTCCTTCGTTTATTGAGTTAATGCAAATTAGACAAATATTTTCTTTTGTGTTAAATTATAATTAAGCACTGTTTTAATGGTAGCATTTTGATTGAGAACATTTCGTAATCAAACTGCTACTATGAATATAATTTTTGTAGTAGCTAATATAATTTTATTTAAAGGAACTAAA
Source organism: Candidatus Moraniibacteriota bacterium (assembly GCA_027039165.1). Taxonomy (GTDB): domain Bacteria; phylum Patescibacteriota; class Minisyncoccia; order Moranbacterales; genus JALWEZ01. The sequence continues at coordinate 237 of JALWEZ010000222.1, read as the reverse complement.
TTGAAAATATTTTTTTCAACAAATCCAGACCTAAACCCGCTCTTTAAAAAAGGTTACACAATAGATAATGAATATGAAATTTATTGTGATGAAACAGAAAATTTATTTAATAATGCGAATTACGAAATAGGTTGCAAAATTTGATTTGCCATAAGATAATGTATATATAAATAAAAAAAACAAAACCTATGACAAATCAAATTATACAAAACGATGACTTTATCGTAACTCTATATG
>JALWEZ010000221.1 GCA_027039165.1 Candidatus Moraniibacteriota bacterium | reverse complement strand
TTGCCTGCTCTGTAAATTCCATCATCATCTTTATTTCTTTTGATTTCCTGACTCATAGCGCTTGGCGTCACTCCTATGATTTTTGCTATATCTTTTTGTGCCATTCCAACGCGCAAAAGAAGGGCTATCTCATTTTGCTGAGATGGTGTAATATGTTTATAAGACATCCTTTTTAAATTAATTATTACTAGACTCAATAATTATATCTCATAAGGGTGTCTTTTTAAACTCAAAAATTAAGCTTGGGAGTAGAATGTAAGACTAGAAATTTGACAAAAAACTTATTCTAGTATATAATTTTTAGCATAGTACTTTAAAAAATTGATAAAAGGATGAGAAATGTTTGATAATTTTGATTTTGCAGAAATGCAAAAAATGATGCAGGCTAGAGAAAATGAGAAAAGAGCGAAACTTCTTGAAAAATTGGAGGATACTAGCTATCTTCCGACTAGAGGAGAGATCATAGAAGCTTTTGGAGCTCATGCAAATGAGCTTTTGACTTTCTGTCATGAGAATTACATTTTTGAGTTTTGGAATAGAGAGTATATTCAGGCGCTTGCAGAATATATAAATACAAGAAAAGCCACTATTAAAGCTAAAGGTGAGATGGTAGTTCTTGAAATTGGCGCCGGAAACGGTAAATTAACTCATTACTTAAATAAATTTACAAATGATGATATTAGAGTGATGGCTATTGATTCTGGCGAATGGGGACTGGATGAGAACATTTTTCCTGTTGAGAAGTTTTCTCATAAGGAAGCAATTAAAAAGTATCAGCCAGACCTGGTGATTTGTTCTTGGATGCCTAGGGGAATTGATTTGACCCCAGACTTTCCGTCTGAGTACATTTTAATAGGTATCCCAGACTATTGTGCTACAAGAGAGGTTTGGGATAGAGGTGTAATTCTTGAAAATCTGAGAAAACTGCAGATCTGCAGAACAGACATGATAGGATTACCAGTTCCTTCTAATTCAGTGACTATGTCATTTGAAAAAGGAGGGTAAAAATAAGACTTCTATAGCTATAGAAGTCTTTTAAATTTATAAAAAATAAAACACCTTCTCGATTGAAAAGGTGTTTTTTGATTTAGTCTTTTTTCTCCCAGTTTGTTTTTTGAAACTTGTGGTACATAATAGGAAAAATTATAAGAGTAAGTACTGCCGAAACAGACAAACCAAATATAATAGCCCAAGCAAGTCCAGCCCAAACTGGATCAGAGATAATAGTCAGAGATCCAAATATAGTTGTAAGAGTTGTAAGAAGAATTGGTAGTAATCTAGTTTTACCAGCTTCTATAACAGCTAAATCTATTTTGTAACCTCTTTCTTTTAATCTGTTTAGATATTCTAGGTACATAATAGCATTGTTTACCACAATTCCAGACAGTGCAATAACACCAATCATACTAGTTGCATTAAAAAACAATCCTGTAATGTGTCCAAGTGTCGCAAATCCAGGCATAACACCTATAAAGGATAATGGAATAGTACCCATTATTATAAGAGGAATAACAAGTGAACCAAATCTTGCAACAAGTACGAAGTAAATCATTATAAGAGCAACACCCATAGCAGTTCCAAGATCTCTAAACACTTCCAAAGTAAGTTTCCATTCACCATCAAGGAGTACTTCTAGAGTTTTGTGAGTTTTTAGATTTTCATAAGTTACACCAAATAAATTCCAGTGTTTTACAGAAGTATCATCCCCAAATGGTTTATAATCCTTAACTAAATAATTAAGTGTATCAATCATTGCATAAATTACACTTCTTTTACTCATCTCACCATAAACATATTGAGTGCGAACTCTATTATCAGAGTAAATTATTGGTTCGTTTCCTTCGTTACTAACTCTTTCTACTACACTCATAAGAGGTATGCTCTGCCCATAAAAATTAGTAAGATAAATATTACTTAAATCTGCATAATCATTTCTATCTTTTTTATCAAGTTTTACAACTATGTATTCTTGTTCTAATTTTTCTATATTATTAGAAGTTTGATGATACATTGCAATTTTTTCTCCACTCAACATCCTCCTAAGAGTCATAGCAACATCATATACGCTGAGACCAGCTCTAGAAGTTTCTTCTTTATTTACCTTTAAAGTGTACTCTAGAGAAGTTTCATTTTTTGTTGTATCTACATCAACGACACCCTTAGTTTCTTCTGCAAATTTTTCTAAATCAAGCATCGTATTTTGAGCAACGCTTGAATCATTACTCCTTATTTTTAACAAGTAAGTAGACAGTACAGGTGGTCCTGGTGGATCTTCTACTAATTTAACTTTTACATCTGGATATTTTTCCAAAAATTTATTAAGTTTAGGTCTTAAATTTAGAACTATCTCTTCAGATTTAACATCTCTTTTTTTGTGATGAGTTAAATTTACTTTAAGGGTTGCTTGGTTTTGATTTCTTCTAGCATCAGAACCTTTAAATAAACCATTAAAATCTACAATTTGAGGAGTACCAACATAACTCTGAATATTTAAACTCTGGTTTTGTGTATTTTTGAACACGAATTTTTCTATATCTCTAGTTACTTTATCCGTTTTTTCTATAGAAGTGTTTTGTGGCATATCTACATAAATATAAAATTGTTCTTTGTCAGCCTTTGGAAGCATCCTAAACTTTACAATTTTTACAGCTGGAAAAGATACAGAGATCAAAAGTGCTACAAACACTATTAATACCGTTATCCTTCTTTTTGTTTTATTCTGAAGTAGATTAGATAAAAATTTAGCATAAACTTTTTGAATTTTTCCTACAAATTTCAAAAACACATTTTGCTTTTGAGTTTTTGTATTAGCTTTACGATTTACCTTAGAGATTGCATTTAATAGATACGGAATAAGAATTAAAGCTATCAGTAGTGAAGAAATTAAAGCTAATGGCACAAAAAACGGAATTGGTCCCATGTAAGGCCCCATCATACCAGTAACAAAAGCCATCGGCACAAATGCAAGTATAACTGTAGTTGTACTAAGTAATAATCCAGGTCCTACTTCATCAACGGCTTGACCTATTAATTTAAATTTACTCTCAATCGGATTTTCTTTGAATAATCTAAAAATATTTTCTACAACCACTATTGCAGCATCAACCAAAATTCCAAGAGAAAGTATAAGAGCAAACAACGTAATTCTGTTAATTGTTTGTCCACTTAGATTTCCAACTCCAAAAACAACTGAAAGTGTAAGAGGTATAGAAATCAAAACTATAACAGCGCTTTGCCATCCCAAGAATAATAGCAATATAACAGCAACTATTACAATGGCTTGAATTAAGTTAGTAGTAAGCGTCATAGTTGCTTCAGAAGCAACTTTTCCTTCATCTCTTACTACAGTAGTTTTTACTTCAGCTGGTATTACGTTTATTTTTTTAAGTTCATCTATTTTACCAAGAAGCGAATTAGTAATATTTGTTGCATTGGTTCCTTTGAGTTTTGAAATAGCTATATAAACCGCATCCTTATCATCTTCGTCTTTTGAAAAAAATCTAGTAAAACTTTTTACTTCTTTATCTGAATAAGAAATACTAGCTATATCAGATAAATAAATAACACTATCTCCTTCTTGATTTAGTACAATGTTTTCTAAATCTTTTTTGTTTTCAACAAGCCCAATTACACTAACTTTATAATTAGTGTCTTTTGAATCTACAGTTCCAGCTGGAATATACATGTTATTACCACGAATTGTATCAATCACTCTCTGAAGAGTTAAATTGTTTTGAGATAATTTTTCTGGATCTATTTTTACTTGAAGTTCTTTTTTTGTTCCCCCGAGTACAGATATTACAGAAGTTCCTTTTACTTGTTTTAACTCATCAGAAATATCATGTGCTACTTCTCTAAGAGTTGCTCCAGACAATTTATCACTAGTTAAACTAAGCGCAAAAATAGGTACATTATCAGGATCAATAGCTATAATTTTTGGATCTTTAGCACCCATTGGCTTATCATCCATATTACTTTTTAGCTTTTGATTCAAAGTAATTTTTGCTTTTTCTAAATCTTGACCAATATAAAACTGAACCACAACCACACTCGCACCACCGTCATAAGATTGAGACATCACTTTGTCTACTGTTGGAATTTCTTTTACACGATCTTCCATTTTTTTTGTAACAAGATTATAAACTTCCTCACTGCTTGCACCTGGAAATTCTGTGATTATTTGAAATGCTGGTGCTGAAATTTCTGGATTGTATTGTTTTGGCATTATCATAAATGAGAGGAATCCAAATATAAATATGCCGATAAACATCAAAAATCCTAATTCTTTGCGCTTTATAAGGAAGGTTGCCACGCTACCAAAAAAGCCAAATTGTTTTTCTTTTTTGTTATTCATATAAAAATTATTTATTTACTTTTACTCTATCACCGTCATTTAAATATTGCTGACCATTTACAATGATTATTTCATCACCTTTTAATCCGTCTGTTACAACTACACTTTCACCTACAACATCACCCAATACAACGTGAACTTTGTTTACTCTTCCTCCGTTTAAGATGAATACAAAATTATCATGATACAATCTGACCACAGCATTTTGTGGAATCAATACTTCTTTTTCTTCAGTTTTTTCTGAATTTTGTGGTAAATAAACTTTTACATATTCACCAATATTTACATCTTTTATATCATTAGATAATGTAACTTTTATAATGCCTTTTCTACTGTGAGTATCAATCATCGGACTTAACGCCTTCACTTTCCCTTCTATCTCATTACCTTTTAGAGTTTCCATTTTTACACTATCTCCAACTTTCACGTCTTTTAAAAATTTATTTTCAACAGAAACTCTTATTTCCTTTGCACTGTCATCCACAAGTAAAAACATAGGTCTTTTTGGAGAAACTAAATCCCCAACCTCTACCATAACTTGAGACACAACCCCACTAAATGGAGCTTTTAAATTAGTATTATTTGCAACACTACTAGCTGCATTTAATTGACTAAGAGCAACATCTCGATTTCCTTTTGCCATTCTTACTTGTAATTCATAACCACTTTCTGCAGTTTTTACAGCTTTTTTTGCCATTTCATAATTAGCTTTCATTTTTCCAATTTGATCTTCATCGCCACTTTTTCTAGCAGCTTCATAAGCTTCTTTTGCTAGTTCGCGTCCTTTTTTTGCTTGTTTTATTTGACTTGCAAAAAAATCTTTGGTTTTTTCTACACTTTTTTTGGCAAAATTATAACCAGTTTTTGCAACATTAGCTTGACTCCAATACTCTACTCCATCTATTTTTGCAAGCATTTGTCCTCTTAAAACTCTTTGACCTATATCTTTGTATAATTTTGTTACACGTCCTTCTGCTTTTGGGGATAGATAAATTTCTTTTTCTCCCTTTATAACTCCTTGTCTTACTATATAATTTTTCCCTGAATTTAGCTCTTTTAATTTAATAGTATTCACAGATTTTATTTTTTCTCCCGTTTGATTATTTTTTTTGTTATTTGCATTAGTTTTATTTGTGTGAACAAAATAACCTATTACAACAAAAAATATCAGAACTCCTACTACAATCTTTTTCTTACTCATAAAATAAAAAATTAATTATTTAATTACAAAATATACACACCTATACCATAGGTATATATATAATATATTATTTTCCAAAAAAAGTCAAATTTCTTATAACATGGTATAATATATGTGTATTAAAATCATTAAAAATAAAAAATGAATAAAGTTACAATAATTGGTGCTGGAAATGTTGGATCTACTATCGCTTTTAGTTTAATTTTGAATAATGATGTAGAGGAAATTGCACTTATTGATATAAATGAGAAGCTAGTGGAAGCTCAAGTAATGGATCTTGAGCATAGCGCACCTTTTGTAGGAGGCACTAAGGTTAAAGTTGGGGGTTATGAAGATTGCAAAGATAGTGCTGTTGTAGTAATAACTTGCGGGGTATCTCAAAAAAAAGGAGAAACTAGACTTGATTTAGTTGGAAAGAATTCAAAAATCATAAGAGATATACTTCCAAAAATTTTTGAACAAAATGAAGATATTGTAGTAGTAATGGTCACAAATCCGGTAGATGTTCTTACTAAAATTGCCGTAAAATTGTATCCAGATAAAGAACAGCAAATTCTTGGAACTGGTACACTGCTAGATAGCGCTAGATTTAGACATTTAATAGGCGAGCATTTATCAATAAATCCAAATAGTGTACATGCATATATAGTAGGTGAACATGGTGACAGTGAGTTACCTCTATGGAGCACTGCTTCAGTCGGTAATATGACACTTAATTCTTGTAATAAGTTTTCTGATACGGACAAAAAAGAAATTTTTAACAAAGCAAGAAATGCAGCATATGCAATAATTGAAGGAAAGCAATCTACTTACTATGCAATTGGCGCTGGAACTGCAAAGCTCATAAATACAATTTTATTTGATAAACGAACAGTTTTGCCTGTTTCTCACTATATAAAAAACCACTATGGTGTTAGTGATGTGTGTCTTAGTATGCCAGTTATTGTAGGTAGAAAAGGTGTTATAGCTAGACTTTGCATCAAACTTAGCCCAGAAGAAGAGAAGCTTTTAGCAAAAAGTGCAAAAACTCTAAAAGAGACTTTTGATAAAGTTTGGTAATTATTAAAATAGTAAAAACACTCTTTTGAATATGTTATTTAGAGTGTTTTTATTTTTCTTTTGAATTTAGTTTGTTTATTATGTTTTTGTAGCCTCCTCCACCTGCTTTTAGCCATTTAGAAACTCTTGCGACAGTTGTTGAGCTAAGTCCTGTCTCTTTTTCTATTTGTGCATAAGGAATTTTTTTTGAAAGCATTTGAGCAGTTTTAAATCTCTTGGCAAATTCATCTATTTCTTTGTTCGTCATTAAATCACGAAAAAAACTCTTAGCTTCCTCCTTGTTTTCTATGCAAAGCACAGCCTCAATAAGTTTTTGATTGTCTTTATTTTCCCATATCATGACTTAATTATGACAAAACTATAACTCAAAGTCAATCTTGACATTCTATGATTAATATGGTATATATAAGATATAAAAAATTTATTATTTTTGAAGTATTTTAAAAAAAGGATTAGAAAATGAGTATAAATATTTATACTAAAAGAAGTAATGAAAATGAGGCGCTATATTTAAATAGAATCGAAAATCTTCTAAAAGAAG
>JALWEZ010000220.1 GCA_027039165.1 Candidatus Moraniibacteriota bacterium | reverse complement strand
CAATAATTATATCTCATAAGGATGTCTTTTTAAACTCAAAAATTAAGCTTGGGAGTAGAATGTAAGTGGGGAGTATTGTCAATTGTGTCGTTTGTGTTAATTATTTTTTTCCATAAGGAAAGAATATGGAATTATATAAAAAAAATTTCTGCTAGAAAAATAGAAAAATGGATTTTTAAAAAATATAAAGAAAATTTATCGATATCAATTATATTTATATTGCTTCTGAGTTTTTTTATTGCTTTTTTTCTAACTGCTCCTATTACAAATTTTATTTCAAGTAAATTTTCAAAGGATAAAAAAGAGCTTACAACTTTTCCATTTACCACAAAGGAAGATGTTAAAGGAGTAGATATTGATATAGATTCAGCAAGTATATTTGCGGTTATTTTCTCTGTATTAGCAGCTGGAGTTGTTGTGATGATGAGTGTATTAAAAGAAAATGATAAAAAGGAAAAAGAAAAACTTCAAGCATTCATAGGATTTGAACCAGTACCAGTTCAGGATTTTTTCACAAGAAAAACAAAAGAAATATTTAGAGAAGAAAAAGATAATGGAACACTTAAATTTAGAAAAGGTAGTAGAGTTGTGGAATTAGATAAGGTTGAATATGTGAAAGAAATAGAAAGATATGTGTATAATATTTTAAGAAAAAAACTTGATAACAAAAAAAAGAAAAATGAAAGTCATCCACTATTATTTGTTTTGACAAATAGAGCTGAAGTTGGTGTATTACCAATAAGTGTTGATATAATTTTTAAAAAAATTGATTTAGATGAAGTTGACGATAAAAACAATAAAAAAGTAGACAAGAAAAGAAAGGTAAGATTAGCTTGTGGTTATGCAATAAAAGAAGATATGAAAAAATATGGATTACTATCCCCATATCCTCATGAAGATTTTTTGTTTATGGCAGCTACCAAAGCAACAAACAAAGAAGAAATTACTTTAAAAGAAGATGATGTTTCAAAAAGCATAGAAATTTTACAAGGAAAACAAGAAGAAGCTAAAAATAGTTTTTTGGAATACCAAGCTTTTTATAAAGAAATTATTGATTGTGCGAAAGTGAATAAAGGAGAGGCTAGTTTTTTAATAATAGTTACCTTTAAAATTTTAGGAGATGAAGAAAAATACTCCAAAGCTTTTGAAGCAACGTTTAAATTAGAAGAAGGGCAAGATAAGAAAATAGAAGAAAATAAGTCTGAAAAAGATAATAATGAAAATAAAGATGAGAGTAAAAGTGAAACAGAAGAAAAGGGCGAAAGTGAAATAGGATATATAGAAGTAATAGCTCCCATACTAAATGAAGAAAAAATAGAAGAAGAATATGGTTTGGATGATATAAAAGGTTCATATGATAATTTTATATCAAGGAAGTATTGATAGTGTAAATAAATGTGTTATAATGTATTATATATTAATAAGTAATATATAATAAGTTTATGTTAAATGTAGAAGAAGCGTCTAAGAGTAATTATGATGGGATTGTTTATGTTGATGTTGTTAGAGTTTGTCTAAAATCCCTATTTCAGGCAAGGTATCATCAATTTTCATCATTTGTGTCAAAAAGTTTATCAAAAAAACAAGATTTTAGACAGGTTTTTAACATAATTACTTATGTCGACGTTGTTAGATAGTTTTTCTAAGTTTAATAAGAAAACGTTTTACTAAAACAAAAACAAATATAAAATAACCACTGAACTGTGGTTTTTTTATTTTCATCTTTTTTGTGGTAAAATTGTAATTAGAATAGTTTGGGGAAAAAGTGAAATAAATTATTAAAAATAAAAATGAGTAATAAAAAACATACATTCTTGGTTTGGTATTTTTCAAAGGGGTTTAATGTACTTCTTAAAGGTCTTTTTGAACTCGTTAAGTATATTCCTCGTTATTTTTCTACACCTCTACTTATAAAAACTCTTCTAGCTCCATGGCACAAAGATGTGAGTATGAAAAGTTGGAGAGGTTTTGATCTTGGTAAGTCGTTTGAAAGATTTATTTGGAATCTTATTTCTAGAGTTGTAGGTGCTGTCGTTAGACTAATATTCATTTTTATAGGATTGTCTTTTTCTCTGATTGTTTTAATTCTTAGTGGATTAATTGCTATTATCTATTTTGTATTACCTGGAGCTTTGATTGTAGCTATTGCGTTTATGTTTACAAAATATGCAATAGTTAGTGTTATTATATTTATAGTAAGTGTCCTTACAGTAGTCTTAGCTTTCAAAAGTTATACTAGTCAATATCATAAGTCGTATAGAGATATGAGTATAACAGAGCTCACACGTGAAAAATGGTTTCATAGAGTTTGGGATAGATTAGATATAAATCCAGAAGAAATAACAGATGAAGTATTGGAAGATTTAGAAAAATTTAAACAAGTATTGAGAAAAAAAGATATTACACTAGAGGAATGCGAACGAGTAATTTCTTGGGAAATAGATAAACAAAAAGAAAAAGAAGCAAAAGAAAAATTTCTCTCTAGAGAATATTTTGAAACATTTGAGCCAATTGGACGTAGATGGCACTATGGATTTACTGTAAATTTAGATAGATTTGCTAGTAATTTAACGAGATTTGATAATTCAGATTTTGCTCACAGACCTTTTTATGGACACAAAGAAGAGATGGATATGCTTGAGCTAGTCATGACTCGTCCAAATGAAAATAATGTAATAATTCTAGGAGAGCCAGGTGTAGGGCGTAGAATGATAGTTCATGAGTTGGCTCGTCGCATAAAAACTATGAAATATGATCATCCTAGTCTCAGAAATGCAAAAGTCTTGCAGGTTGATTTAGGTGGAGCAATAGCTAGTGTGCAACAAAGCGGCAAAGATCCAGAGTATGAACTAAATAATCTTTTTCATGAAGCAGCTTATGCTGGAAATGTAATACTTGTTGTAGAAAACTTTGAAAAGTATATGGATAATATTAGGGGATTCTCTTTTACTTCAATGTTATCTAGATATGCTCCTATGCCAACATTTAGAATGATAGCTATAACTACAGAAAACGAATTTCACAACAGCGTAGAACAAAGACAAGGACTTCTTATGCATTTTGATTTAATTCACATGAAAGAAATGAGTGAAGAAGAGGCTATGAAGACTTTATTTATGCAGTTTTATGCCGGTTCAAAGACTTTATTTACATATCAAGCTCTAAGAGAAGTGGTAAGTGCTTCTTATAAATACACAAACACAGCACCTCTTCCAGAAAGAGCACTAAATTTAGCTAACGGAGTCTTACTACACTGGCAAAAAAATGGAGTTACAGAGAAAATTACAAAAGAAGATGTGTTGAAATTTGTAAGTATAAAAACAGGTATTCCAACAGGAAAAATTACAAAAAAAGAAAAGAAAAAATTAATTAATCTTGAAGAACGATTTCATGATAATTTAATTGGTCAAGATGAGGCTGTGAGAGTAGTTGCAAATGCTGTTCGGAGAATGAGAAGTGGTATGGCTAGACCAAACAGACCCGCTGGAAGTTTTTTGTTTTTGGGTCCTACTGGTGTGGGTAAAACTGAGATGACCAAAACAATAGCTCAGGAGTACTTCGGCTCAAAAGAAAAGATGATTAGATTTGACATGAGTGAATACAATACTCCCCAAGCACTTGCAAAAATGATTGGTTCCAGAGCAACGGGCAAAAAGGGAAGACTTACATCTCTTGCTCAAGAGCATCCTTATGGTATACTATTACTTGATGAGTTAGAAAAAGCAAATCCAGATATACTTGATATTTTCTTGCAGGTTTTGGATGAGGGAATGGTTCATGATGCATTTGGCAAAAAAATTAATTTTACTACAATGATTATAGTAGCAACTTCCAACGCTGGAGCAGTAAAAATTCAAGAACATATCAAAAATAAAACTCCATATGAGCAGATGAAAGAAGATATTTTAAATCTTATTACAAAAAATGGTAAATTTAGGCCGGAGTTTATAAATAGGTTTGATGATGTAGTAGTGTTTAGACCGATAAGTAGAGATGAAGCAGTGCTTATAACAAAACTACTTCTAAAGAAATTTGCAAAAAGAACAGAGCAAGAGCAAAATATAAGAGTTGTTTTTGATGACGATGTAGCACAGGAAGTTGTAGTAAGAGGATACAATGAATTATTTGGAGCTAGGTCAATTCACAGATACATAGATAATTCTATAGCAGATGCACTAGCTATGAAACTTATAACTGGAGATGTTTACAGAGGAGAAGATATTACTTTTGGAGTAGAGGATTTAAAATAATTTTATGATTTGGAAAGTTAAGGATGAAGAGGGGTTTGATTTTGATGCGAATAAAAACACAGATTTAAGTGAAATCACAAAAAAACTATTATACAAAAGAGGATTAAAAACTGAGCGTGAAATTGAAATTTTCTTAAATCCTGATTATGAAAAAGGAATTTGTAATCCTTTTTTGTTTAGGGATATGAAAAAATTAGTTGTGCGTGTGAAAAAAGCTATAAAAAACAATGAGAAAGTGGGAATTTTTGGTGATCATGATGTAGATGGAGTAACTAGCTCTACAATTCTTGCTGATGGACTAGAAGGATTGGGTTTAGATATTCAAGTTTATATACCAGACAAACACTCAGAAGGGCACGGTATAAATAAAAAGGCAATTGATGAATTTGCTCAAGCTGGAGTAAGTCTTATGATTAGTGTTGATTGTGGAACAAGTGATGTGGAGGAAGTTTTGTATGCAAAAGAAAAAGGAATTGATGTTATAATAACTGATCATCATTTGCCAAAGGAGACTTTACCAGATGCACTTGCTATTATAAATCCACACTTAAATGGTTGTACTTATCCTTTTAAAGGACTTTGTGGGGCTGGAGTTGCTTTTAAAGTTTTGCAAGCGCTCTATAGTGAAATTTTGCCACAAAAAGCTGAGACGCTTAAATGGATACTTGATATTGTAGCAGTTGGGACTGTGGCTGATTGCATGCCACTAATTAATGAAAACAGAGTACTAGTAAAATATGGACTTTTTGTACTTTCAAAAACCAAGAGAATAGGTTTTCAAGAAATGATAGATGTGGGGAATATACCTATAAATTCACAAAACTTACCAACTTCTACTCAAATTGGTTTTCAAATAGGTCCTAGAATCAACGCAGCAGGGCGTATGGCTCATGCAAGAGATGCCTTTGATCTACTTAGAGAAAAAGATAGACAAAAAGCTAGAATTTTAGCTGAGGATTTAGAAGAAAAAAACAATAAAAGAAGGGAAATAACAGATAAATTAACCAAAAAAGCAGAAAAGGTTGCAAAAAGAGATTTTACAGATAAACAGTTTATAGTAGTTGCAAGTGAAGATTATCCAGTAGGAGTTGTGGGGATAATTGCAGGAAAAATTGCCAAAAAATTTGGAAAACCAACTGGAATATTTCACAAAGAAGGTGATATTTGTAGAGGGTCTTTTAGAAGTGTGGATGGGATTAATATTGTAGAAATTTTAAGTAAAACTAGTAAGTATTTAGAAAAATATGGAGGACACGAGGCAGCAGCTGGAGCAAGTATCAAGACGGAAAATATAGAGAAATTTATCTCTAAAGCGTCGCAGGAGGTAGAAGAAAGCACGAAAAATAAAAAGTTAGAGTCTGAAATTATAGCGGATTTAGAAATTGATTTAGGTGATGTGAATATAAGTCTTGCTGATGAATTAGAGAAATTCGAGCCGTTTGGAGAGGGAAATGAAGAGCCTGTATTTTTTTTACAAAACCTAGTAGTTTTGGAAGTAAGAACAGTGGGAAATACCGCAAAACATTTAAAAATGAGTCTAAAAAGCAAAAATTCCAAAAAAATAGATTTAATCGGCTTTGGTTTTGGTGAAGATATAGATGAGATAAAGAGTGCAAAAAATATAGATATAATGGCAAATATAGGAAAAAATGAATGGAATGGAAATGTAAGCGTGCAATTAAATCTAGTAGATTGGAGAAAATCAAAGACAAAATAAAAAGCCCCTACAACTTTTTGAATATTTTTTTGTTAATTATAGGTTCATAATTAAAATATTCATAAGTCATAGGAGCACAGCTTATGGGACTATATAGAGAAAAACTCCATTTCGTCGAGAGTTTTTTATCGTATCCTCTAAGTTTTCAGAGTTAATAGGGTAAAAACTCACAAAGATCTTTACTCTTTCATCCGCAAAAGATTCCGGTATTGTGAAATCTATTATTGCTTCTCTATCTATCCACTCTTCTTTTAGTGGCACTACTTCATTACTATTTAGCATATAAATTATTACACGAGTAGATTTGTTTGTTTTAATTTTAACTGAAGCTTTTCGTCCCACTTTTAATCTAGTGGGATGATCTTTGTATATTTTTTGGAGTAGGAACTCCTCTAAATATACATTTTCACCTGCAATATCTCTTTCTAAAGTGAAATTATTCTCATCACTCGCTAATATTTCACCTTCTCCGTCACATAAATCTATCGTAACACTGTAACTTCCACTTTTAAAGCCATATAAAGGCTCACTGAATATCTCTCTCCATGAGCTATTTATGTCTATAAAATCAGTCACATATAATTCGTCTTTTTTTACTATAATACCGTCAGAGTCTCTGAATAGCATCTTCAAAACAGCCATTTCGATACTTTCATTAGTCTCTATAGTGTAATTTAATAAAATCTCATCAGAGTTTTGTTCTATGTTGACGCTCATAGCGACGGTCTGGGTATGAGTGGAATTGGTATTACTACCACATCCCACTACTAGGAGTATTGTTATTAGAGCTATAAATAAATTTTGCATTTTTTATCCTTTATAAATTCAAAATGCCTACGAGTGTTTTGCACACAAGTGTTTAGATGTACTACCATCAACCTTTTAGTTTAAATAGCTACCAACCGATTAAGGAGCTAAGTTACGAGATTATCTAAAATCCACCTTATTGCCAGTAAGTTCTCTTTATTTTTTAATGAACTTAATGTAAGTATAACATAGTATTATTTATTTGTCAAATTTTTTTAAAAAAAAGCAAAAACAGACCCAATTGAGTCTGTTTGATTAATAATTTAGTGCAATAAATTTTAAAAGTTTCTTGCTTTCGTCAAAGTGAAATAATAAATCATTAGTTTGAGCTAAAAGCTCATTTCCACTCGAAAATTTACCATATTTTTTTGTCAATACTTCTATAGCTG
>JALWEZ010000219.1 GCA_027039165.1 Candidatus Moraniibacteriota bacterium | reverse complement strand
ATAATTTCCCTCTACTGTTGTATTATTTTCCCTAAAAGATTCATCTTGAGTGTGATGCAATACTCTATTTGAATATGTTTTTTCTGATTGATTTTCAATATTATTAAAATTTTGATTATTTTGCGCGCGACTACCTCTATTTATATCGTAATTATTTTTTAATGCACTATTTCCTACATGATTTAAACCATATTGATTCTTTTGTAAATCTTTGTTTGTCTTAGTATTAGTTGTTTTTATCAAATCATCTATATCCAAAGAATCACTTTTTAACTGAACCCTATCTTTATCATGTATTTCTAAACTATTCACTGCTAATTGTTTATGACTATTCATTGCATTATCACTCATTTGTCCAAATTTTTCCTCATTTGTAAATTGTTGATTTAAAGAATATTCTTGTTCATCTAAAACACCATTATTTAACACAGACTCTGTCTCTGTTGATATTCTTGATGAAAAAACGTCTCTTTCAACTTCTGTTGCATTGTTTGTGAATTTATTATCACTATCAGGTCTTAAGTCTCTAGCTTGAAGTGCTCTTTCCTTACTTTTTAAATCTAAATCTTCAGCTGGTATTTCTTCTCTAGTGTATGGCATATTTTTTGTTTACTTTTATTATATTATAACATATGATAGTATAAAGTATTAATTTTACTACATTTGCAAATAATTTTTGCTATAGCTAAATTACTGGTATAATACACATATGCAAAAAAATAACGAAAAAGATATCAATAAAAATTCTGACTTAAATTTTGAATCTAAGTACGATTTTTCTATGCCCGAAGTTGTTGATGTAAAAACAGATAGAGGATTAAACGCACAAACAGTTCGTGCGATTAGTAATTTCAAAAAAGAACCAGATTGGATGCTTAAATTCCGACTAAAATCTTATGAAATCTTTAAAAATTACAAAATGCCAAACTGGGGGGTTGATTTATCAGCTATAGATTTTGATGATATAGTATATTTTCTAAGAGCTACAAAAAAACAAGAACGCTCGTGGGATGACTTACCCCAAGAAATAAAAGAAACGTATGACAAAATAGGTGTGCCAGAACATGAAAAAGAGTGGCTTGCTGGAGTAAGCGCTCAATACGAAAGCGAGGTAGTTTATGAGTCTATTCAAAAAGAACTCACTAGTCAAGGCGTTATATTTTGTGATATGGACACAGCGCTCAAAAAATATACAGAAATTGTCAAAAAATACTTCTCAAAACTTATCCCTCCAAGTGACAATAAATTTGCAGCACTAAACTCTGCCGTCTGGAGTGGTGGATCTTTTGTATATGTGCCAGAGGGAGTTCATGTAAAAATGCCTCTTCAAGCATATTTCCGCATAAATACTGAAAGATTTGGACAATTTGAAAGAACACTTATTATAGCAGACAAAAATTCAAGTGTTCATTATATGGAAGGTTGTACTGCACCAATTTACTCTACAAACTCACTTCACAGTGCAGTTGTGGAAATTTTTGCACTTGAAGGTGCTAAAGTCCGCTACAGCACAGTTCAAAACTGGAGTACAAACATTTTTAACTTAGTAACAAAAAGAGCTCGTGCAGAAAAAAATGCAACAGTTGAATGGGTTGATTGTAATATAGGATCTGGTATAACTATGAAATACCCAGCAGTTATTCTTTCAGGTGAGGGAGCAAGTGGAAAAGTTCTCTCTATCGCCATGGCAAGTGAAAATCAAAATCAAGACACTGGAGCAAAAATGATTCATCTTGCATCAAACACATCATCCAATGTCATTGCAAAGTCTATATCAAAAGACGGTGGAATAAGCACTTACAGAGGTTTAATTTCTGTAAGCAAGGGAGCAAAAAATGTAAAAAATTTTGTACAATGTGATGCACTGCTTTTTGATGACATCTCTGAGTCAAATACTTTTCCTACCATAAAAAATTCTGAAAAATCAGCACTACTAGAGCACGAAGCTACAGTAGAGAGCATCGGTCAGGAAAAATTATTTGCACTGCTTCGATTAGGATTGAAAGAATCTGAGGCAAGAGGACTACTTGTAAATGGTTTTTTGGAAGAAGTAACAAAAGAAATTCCATTTGAATACTCTATAGAGCTTCATAAACTAGTAAATATGGAAATGGAAGGTAGTATAGGATAATATTTAAATGATAACAAATGAGTAAACAAATAGAAAACAATATATTTTACAAAAATATTACTAATTCAAAAGAAAAAGTTTTTGAAATATCTAGTGCAGGAACTTATATTTTTTATTTCAAAAACAAGCAAGGTAATTTAAAATTTGAAATCTCTACCCAAAATGCAAAAGTTTATATTTTTGGAGAATAC
>JALWEZ010000218.1 GCA_027039165.1 Candidatus Moraniibacteriota bacterium | reverse complement strand
GTTAGTTTAGCATATGCACTAACTTGGTGTATACAGGATTGTAGCAGGTCCAAAACTTTGAGCCCAGCGGGTCGGATATCCATGAGTTAGGCTCTAAACGTATAGACTTTAAAAATGTTTTTCTGGTGTCCGCAGGAGAACAATATAAAAACCTCTGTTATGAGATAGAACAAAAGGAAAGAGAGTTGAAGAGGATAGCGGAAGCTATTAATGAATTAGAAAAAATTAAAAGGAGTATACAGGGATGAACACTGAGGTAATGGAGAAATTTTATAAGGGGATAGAGGAATTAAGTGTTCATTCAAAGGATTCTCAAGTATTTCTTGAAAAGATAAATAAAACATTAGAAGATTTTTCCAAAAAAGTGGAATCAACTGATATAGCACGCAATTTAAGAAAAAACAGGGATATGTACGAACTGGCTACTAATGTTTTAGAAAATATAAAAAATGGTGTAAGCTCTTGGAATGCTGAAATCAACAAATTAATCAAAGAGGAAAAGCTCAGGGAGGAGCTTAGAAATGAATTTGTTGTTATAATTTATGGTAAAGTAAAAGCAGGGAAAAGCACGCTTGGCAATTTTGTAGCTAAAAACCCAATCAGCAAAAAACTTAATAAAAAGCCGTTCTTTTTTGTTTACGACAAAGCGGGTAATAAACAAAGTATAGAAGAGCTACAGGAAATAAAGGATAACTCAGGATTTAAGACGGACACTTTGGAATGTACTTCAGAAATACAGGGTTTTAAACTTGATGGGTTAGCTTGGATTGATACGCCTGGTTTAGCGTCTATGAATAAGGAAAACGGCGAACTGGCCAAACAGTATATAAACGCAGCCGATTTTATAATCTTTCCTACTTCTTCTGATTCTCCCATGCAAAGAACAGAAATGAAAGAAATAGGCGAGCTAATAGAATATAACAAGGTCTTCTATATTGTGATTACAAAATCAGACACATTTGAAGAAGACGAAAAGGATGGTGAAATTGTTAAGATAATCGTCAACAAAAGTCCAAGCACACGCAAGGCCCAAGAAGAAGACGTAAGAAAAAGGCTTAAGGAAGAGATAAATGATGTAAAGAATGAGATATTGAAAAATATAATATCTATCTCTGTTTTAACTGCAAAGAAAGGGCTTGAAGAAAACGATGAAGAGTTATTCGAGGGGAGCAATATAAAAGAATTCTATCATCTTATGAATGAAAAACTGGTTAAAAAGGCCGAATCTATTAAAAAGAGCTCAAGAGAAGAAAGAATAGGAGGATTTATAGAAAATACCGTACTTGAAAACATAAGCAATCTGAAAAAACAGCTCACTTTTTTCGATGAGAAAAAGGCGGAAATAAGAAAAAAACTTGAGAGACTAAAGAGCGATTCGGTAAACGATGTTTATCAAATTGTGAACTTTGTTGTAGCTAAAAAGAGAGGAGAAATAGACTCTACGAATATCAAGTTAAAGGTAAAAGAGATAGTTAAAGAGGTTAACGATGAAATTAAAGGTTTTACGATAGATAACTTAAAAAGTGTTTTCGATGAGTTCGATCAAGCATTACTCAATTTTAGGATCAATCTCGATCCAGAAAAATACAAGATAAAAGAAAAGTATGAGAAGATAGAAATTTCAAGAGAAAAAGTATACAAGGATGTAGGGGGAGTTATTGGTGGAGCTATTGGTGGAGCTATTGGTGGAGCCATAGAAGGAGCTATTGTGGGATCAGAAGCAGGGCCAATAGGTACAATAATTGGAGGCATAGTAGGTTTAATCATGGGAATGCAAGCTGGTAAAGCTGTTTCCACAACAAAGGTAGAAACAATAAAAATCGGTGATACAAAAGAAGAAACGCTGGCAAAACTAAGAGAGGATCTTGTCAAAACCAAAACTGAAGAGGTTCAAGGTGCTTATGACTATATTTTAGAGAGTTTTTTGTACGAAATTGATAAAGCGACACTCAAAATACATGAGTTGATAGAGAATTTTGAAAATGAAATGAATAGGTTATTGCAAGAAATAAGGGGGTGAAGTATGAAAAATAGCTTGATAAACAAAAACTACTATCTTGAAAAAATCGAAAGTATAAAAAAATGTTTGCCAGGGGATCCTGATGTTCTCGAGTTAGAAAAAAGGGTTAGAGAGAAACTTGAGGAATTTAGACCTTATTTAATGATCTACGGCATATACAATTCTGGAAAAAGTACATTGATAAATGCTCTTTTTGGAAGAGATGTGGCCGAGGTAGATGATGTGCCAAAAACTGATAAGGTGCAGAAATATGAAATTAACGGTGTTATCATTTATGATACACCAGGAATCGATGCACCTATAGAAC
>JALWEZ010000217.1 GCA_027039165.1 Candidatus Moraniibacteriota bacterium | reverse complement strand
ATGCAAAAATTAAGATTACTAGTAGCGTTATACCACAATTACCTATAGAAATTGCAATAGTTAAAATATTAGCTGCTAATTTTAAGATTGATGTTATCACTGAACCCATTACAACTAAAATTGAAAAAAGAGTTAATAAAAAAGATTTACCATTAAAGAATAAAGAAATTGACAAAAATTTAGTTACTAATTTCAATACTTCAGAGGAATTGCAAAATTCCACTATTCAAAAAACAAATATTCAAATTCAACAAAGTACAGAAAAACAAATTACTTTAGATTTTATAAAAAATAACTGGTCAAAACTTATAGATTGTACCAAAAAAGATAACATATCCATTTCTTCTTTACTAACTCAAGCTTATGCCACAAAACTAGAAGGAAATCAATTGATCTTAGCTGTTAGATATCAATTACACAAAGACAAATTACTAGAGAATAAAAATAAATTGACAATTGAGAAAGCTTTTGCTACAATTATACAAGTACCTATCATGATAGATGTTATAGTAGTATCAGAAGAAAAGTTTCATTCACTTTCGCCTTCTGAGCTTTTATCCAGAGCAGCAGATATCATGGGTGGCACTCATATAATTCCTGACAATGACGAATCTAATTAAGATTGGGTCGTAGCCAAGTGGTAAGGCATCTGGTTTTGGTCCAGTGTACCGGGGGTTCGAATCCCTCCGACCCAGCCACTAAAAAACAAAGATTTTTCCTCTTTGTTTTTTGTTTATTTAAATTTTTAGTCAAAAATTTAAGTCTTTAATGAAAAATAACTCACTTTATCACCAACTAATTCTTGACACATAATTTCATCAAATCCTGTTTCTTCTAAATACTTATTTTCTTTCATCAAATTTTTAAATGCTTTTTGTGGCATCTCTCCTCTACTCCATCCTAAAATTTGGCAGTTTTCAATATCTTTACCAAAATTATCTTGTGTTTTTCCTTCTTTGGTATAAAAAATATAGGTTTTCATAATCACTAATTAATATTTGGTAAATCTTTTAATTTCTTTCCATTATATTCAAAATACGCTGCTCCTTGATATGCTCCACTATTATTTAATTTGCCTTTTTGCTCATATATTTTACGAGTCAGTGGAGACAATTTATATTTTTGTCCTTCAAATTCAACATCTCTTTCACCACAAACTTTTGCAACTATATTTTCATCATCAATAAAAGTAATTACATCTCCATTTTTTAATCCTTTTCTATAAAAACTAAATAATTTTCCTTGTTTTCTAACTTTAGAAATAACATCAAACTCTTTCTCTCTATTAACATTTTCAGGATAAATAACTTTACCTTCAAAAGATAAGAGTAGTTGTTTTGCTAATTCCTCATCTAATGCAAATAATTCACTACTGCCAACTTGATGTTTGCCAAAAATTTCATGCAAAAGATTTTCTTTGTCTTCATAATCTTTAAGTTCGATAGCTAAAAACCTTTTTAAACCAACAACATTATAATAGCCATTTGCTTCAAGATTTCTCATTCTTTCTTGAAAATTTTTTGTACCAGTTTTACCAATTTTTATCAAACCAGAAACTGCTGTTGTCATTACATATACAATTCCTTTCATAATTATTTTTTAAAATTTATATCCAACTCTTTAAACCTTTATCTAAAACTACAGTTCTTTTATTTTACCCATGCAAGTTTCCATATTTTTATTTTATACGATAAATACCACGACCAACAAATTCTAAATAACCCTTATCTCTCAAGAATTGTAATTGTTGTCTTATTTTGTCTTTAATGTGATTATTATTTTTATATTTTTGAGATAAAATTTGCTCAAAAGAATACATTTGCTCAAGAGTAAATTCTTTCTTTCCTATTTTATCAATGCATTTCATAATATCCAAAATCCAACCCTTTAATTATGTTTTTCCAGACTCTCTTAAAAATAAAGTTTTTTGCCAATCGTTCAAAATTTCTTTTTTTCTTCTTTTTTGTCGATTTTTTATATAAAAAATTTTCCCACTTTCTGGAATACCAATTAAATCAATACTACACATTATATAATGTGGTCTATTTGGAATTCCTTTTTTTCTTGGAATTATAATTTCGGAAGTAAAAAAATGTTTTGGAATAACTAAGAAATTTATCACTTCGTAGTTTTTTAAATCATAATTCAAAAAGAAAAAGTTTGGGTTTGTCTCACTTTGAAGTCTTTCAAGCATCGTTTTGTATGAGCCATCAACAATTTTTCTGCCTATTGAATCTTTTTTACTTTTTAATTCATAATCTTCAAAACAATTCGAGCAATAAAAATCTCCGACTGGTTTATTGTTTTTGTACTCAGAAACTACATTCCCACAATTCGGACAAAAAATTTCATTTCTCACCCAATTCTCCGTCAAAACTCTTATTTTTTGAGGTTGACTCTTATATTTAATAACTAAATTTGTATCAAAAGTTAAATGCATAGTTTATTTTCTTAAACACTATCTACTTTCTCACTTGCGCATTTCCATCTTTTTCTAAAGCAGAAATTATATTAGCAATAATTACATCAACTTCTTTTGCATTAAGCGTTCTTTCTGGATGAGAAAAGATAAGATGAAAAGCCATTGAACGCTCCTGAGTTTTTGGGTTAATATATAAATCAAAAAGATCTACATCTATCAGTAATTTAGATCCATATTCATATATTATTCTCTCTATTTCAGAAACTTTAGTTCTAGACTCTACAATCATAGACAAATCTCTTGTAACCAAAGGAAATTTTGACAGTGCTTCAAATTTTTCATTCTTTTTTGCATTAGCATATGCTAAATCCAAATCCAACTCACAAATAGTAGCTCGTTGTTTTTTAATGCCAAAAAACTTCATCGTTTTTTTGGTTATCTCCCCTAAAACTCCTATAATTTTTCCATTATTTAATTTGATAAGCGC
This sequence comes from Candidatus Moraniibacteriota bacterium, assembly GCA_027039165.1. Lineage (GTDB taxonomy): Bacteria > Patescibacteriota > Minisyncoccia > Moranbacterales > JALWEZ01. The sequence goes on along the minus strand of JALWEZ010000217.1, from coordinate 4,283 downwards.
CCTACGAGATCCATGCAGTTTTATAAAATCTTTTTCCTCTAGATCAAAATTATCATCAAAATAAATATCTTCTATTCCCACACTATTTAAATATCCCTCAATAATACCTTTTAATTCAAAAAATTGCGAACCATCACTCTGCGGAGTGCTTATAAGTATAGATAAATTAGTTACTTCTTCTGGTAAATCATCTCCATTTTGATTATAAACTCTACCTATTTCAAAAATTCTAATATTATTTTGAGAATTTGCTATATTTTTTGCACAAGCAGTCAAAACTCCACTTATCAGAGTTTTCCTCATAAGAGAATGTTCTTTGCTTATTGGATTTAAAACCTTTATGTGCATTTTTTCATCCAATTCTAAGGTTTCTATGGCGCTACTTGAATAAAACGAATAAGATTTTACTTCATCAAAACCACTGTAAACTAAATATCCTTTTGTCTCTCTCTCGAAAATTCTTTCTTCATTTATTTTTGGTAACTCCACACTCTCAAACAAAGGTTTTGGCAAAATCTTATCATAACCATAAATCCTTCCAATTTCCTCAATTAAATCAGCTTCTTGCCTCAAATCTCTCCTAATAGTAGGAATTTTACACTCATACAAATCTGCTTTTTCTCTAACTCCCACACCGATGCTTTCTAATATCTTTATAATCTCTGTGTTTTCAATTTCTATTCCAAGTAATCTCTCTATTTGATTTTTTCTAAGTTTAACAATCCAACTTTCAACCTTTTTTGGATAAATATCCCTTAGACATTTAAACTTAGAGGTAGTTAACTCAGAAACTAATTCCACTATCCTAGAAATCGCTAAATCTATTAAATTTGGATCAATATCTCTCTCAAATCTATAAGATGCATCAGTTTGAAGATTGTATCTAGTCTTTGTTTTTCTAATCGTTGTGTAATCAAAACTCGCAATTTCAAAAACCACACTTTTATCCTCTAGAGAAACGGCGCTTTGCTTTCCACCCATTACACCAGCAAGAGCCACTGACTTACCATTGCACTCTATAACCAAATCTGAATTAGATAATTGCAAAATTTCATCATTTAAAAGCTCTAACTCTTGACCTTCTTTAGAATTTTTTACTGCAAAATTAAATTTATCATCACCACTCAAAAATTTAGCTGAATACGCATGAGTTGGTTGACCTGTTTCAAGCATTACATAATTTGATATGTCCACTATTAAATTTTTTGGATTTGTCCCTAGAGATTTAAGCCTGTTTTGCATCCATTTTGGAGACTCGCCAATTTCTAAATTATCAAAAAATATACTAGCATATCTAAAACACTTATCACTCTTTATTTCCAGTGAAATATTTTTGCAATCTTTAGCGCTATAGTCTTTTTTTTCTATTTTTTGAGGAGCTCTACCTTCTAAACTTGCAATTTCAGCTGCCATTGCTCTGTGAGAAAGTGCATCGTGTCCTCTGTTTGGCAATACATCTATGTCCAATATCACATCATCCAGACCATAACTAAGAGCAAAATTCTCTCCAATTTTTGCGCCAGTAGAAAGAATCATAATTCCCTGACTGTCCTTACCAATTCCCAACTCATCTTCAGCACATATCATACCTCTACTTTCAACTCCTCTGATTTTGCTTTTTTTAATTTTAAACCCTTCACCATCTTCTGTTGGTAAAACCGCCCCAACTTTTGCAACTGGCACTTTTTGATCGACTTCTAAATTTTTTGCACCACAAACTATCTCCAAAGTCTCATCCCCAATATCTACTTTTGCCACATTTAATTTATCTGCATTTGGGTGTTTTTTTACTTCAAGTACTTTCCCTACTACGACATTATCTAATCCTTTGTTTTGATAAACTATTTCTTCTACTTCAAAAGAATGTTTAATAAGTGCTTGGGCAATCTCCTCTGGTGATTTTTTAGTCTCACTTAATTCTTTGAGCCATTTATAACTATACTTCATATGCAATACTTTCAATTATATATCTATATATTACGCTAATTACCTATTTTTTGCAAAAATTTATTTTTTCTGATAACCTGCACCAAAATCATAAGCATATCCCCATCTCCACGGAAAACGTACATAAGGAGTGCCCAAAAATCTTATTACTTGATAAATAAAAAAACTTGCATTTTCACTAATCCCCTTTCTTGCTATGCATTTTTTAAAATCAGCATCAGCATTTATCCTCTCAAATTCCAAACCTCCATAAGCATAAATTTTATCATACTCCAAACAACAACTTTGAGTTTCTTTAAATACTGGACTAACAATCTTTGCACACATTCCATTTATTTTTAAATGTTTCGGAACATTGTTTCTGACATAAAATTGATTAGCTGTTAGATACCAAAAAAACATAAATACAAAAAACAATATTATTATCAAAAAAAACATTTGTTTCCTTGTCATAAATTTGTCTTAATTATATTAAACTTCATGCGATAAATTTTATCACCTGTTTCCATTTTTGCAGCTTCCCATTTAGTTTGTGTGTTGTAGGGTGATACGCGAAAAAACTGCATTTTATCAATTCCTTTTTCTTTAAGAAGCTCTAGAGTTTCCTCAAATAAAATTTTTTGATCTGTTTGAAATATCCAAACTGTATCTTCTTGAATCCAGCTAGAAACATTATCTAAAAATTTTTCATTTATAAAACGCCTCTTTTTGTGTCTATCTTTAAACCATGGATCTGGAAAATTTATAAATATTTCTTCTATTTTTGCGCCACTTTTAATGCACGGCAAAAGCACACTCTTAAAGTTTCTACCAGCGTCCCCTGTAAAAACTTTTACATTTTTATAGTCTTTAAATATTTCTACTAATTTTTTTGCAAGTGCTTTTCTTATTTCAAATATTACAAAATTATGAGTTTCATTTTTTAATTCAATTAACCTTGAAATAAACTCACCCGAAGCTGCTCCCACATCTACAATTATCGGCTTATCATCAGTAAATCCCTCAAATTCAACTTCTGTCCTGTCTGACATAGGATTTACGTGATGTCTAATTCTTCTTTTTGTCATATGTAAAAAATGTTATATACTGAGTTTATGAAATCTAAATTTAAAATATTTTTACAAGAATTCCCAATTTTTATCTACAAACAAGCTAATGCTAGTATTTTTGGAGCTCTTTTGTTACTTATTATCATTTTGAGTAGTTTTTTGGATTTTTCAACTTTTCCCATTACTCGCTACGATACATTATTTATTATAGCACTTTTAATTCAAATAATACTAATTATAACCAAATATGAATCCCTACGTGAAGCAAAAATAATTTTTATCTTTCACATCACAGCTACAATTATGGAAATTTTTAAAACTTCTCCAGAAATTGGCTCATGGAAATATCCAGAAAACAGTGCTGTATTTATGATTTTTACTGTTCCACTTTTTGTTGGTTTCTTGTACTCTGCTGTCGGAAGCTATATTTCCAGAGCTTGGAAAATATTTAAGTTTTCATTTGACTACTTCCCTAGTATAAAACTAGTTAGTCTACTGTCAATATTAATTTACTTAAACTTTTTCACTCATCACTTCACATTTGATTTTAGATATATTTTATTTTTAGCTTCTGCTGTTATTTTTTGGAAAACTCGCATAAATTTTACTATGATCAAAACACATCGCTCTATGCCAATGCTCATTGGTTTTTCACTAGTTGCGCTATTTCTCTACGTTGCAGAAAACATCGGAACATTTGCAAAAGTATGGGTATATCCTTCTCAAGAAGTATCTTGGCACATAGTTCCAATTGGTAAATACACTTCATGGTTTCTGCTGATAATCGTAAGTTTTGCTATTGTTTCTATTTTACACAAGAAATCTTTAATTTCCCCACAAAGTATTTATAATCGCAAAAATAAAAAAGTATAAAACAGCAAAAGTACTGAGATACAGACCTAGAAAAGCTACTTTTAGCCAATTATATTTCTTATCTGCCTCAGATAAATAATATTGAAAAAATATAATAGCAGACACAAAAGGCAGAAGTAATATCATCGTAATCCGTGCATCATATTGTGCTGAAAAATAATCTTTATCTTGTTCTGTATTGTTAACAAAAGCTATCAAAGTAATAGAAATAGTTAATACAAAAGCATTGACTTTACCAATTACAGGCAATTTACTCCTTACATTTTCATATTTAATATTTTTTATCAAAACTAACGCTGTAATTATTAGTCCTATCAAAATAGTAATTTGAATCAAAATTTTAAAATCTTCTTTGTAATGTGTAGAAATATAATGAAACATGATCATGCTAAAAAGCATTATAAACATATTAAT
>JALWEZ010000216.1 GCA_027039165.1 Candidatus Moraniibacteriota bacterium | reverse complement strand
GATTTCTTTTTACCATTAGCAGGAAGTGAAGTATATAATGCCTCAAACAATAACGAAGCAGATAGAAATGCTTCTTACAAAATGGCAGAACTATACGATTTACTAATTGATGATAATCCGGAAATATATGATTCTAAGGAACGTGTTCACCAACTCAATATTTTTCTTTCACGCTTATTATTTTGCTTCTTTGCTGAGGATACGGATATTTTTAAAGAAAATATTTTTACCAATACTCTAGTTCAGCACACTTCAGAAAACGGAAAGGATACACATATTTTTTTAGACAAACTTTTTGAAAGACTTAATGATAAGAACAACAGCCAATATCCTGATTATTTAGCTAAATTCCCTTATGTAAACGGCGATTTGTTTAAAAATAAAATTAATGCACCTATTTTTACACATAAAGCACGTAAAATTCTTATAGAGTTAGGAGAACTTAATTGGGAAAAAATAAATCCGGATATTTTCGGTTCAATGATACAAGCGGTAGTAATGCCCGAATATCGTAGTGATTTAGGTATGCACTACACTTCTGTAGAAAATATTTTAAAACTGATAAAACCCTTATTTTTAGATGAACTATATGAAGAATTTGAAAAAGCAAAAACTATCAAGCAGTTACAACAGCTTATCAATAGAATAAGTAATATCAAATTTTTTGACCCTGCCTGTGGTAGTGGTAATTTCTTGATTATTACTTACAAAGAAATAAGACTTTTGGAGATAAAAATTTTACAAAAAATTACAGATTTAGAAACAGCACCGACTTTTAAATGGACATCTATTCAACTTTCACAATTTTACGGAATTGAAATAGACGATTTTGCTCACGAAATGGCAATACTTTCGCTTTGGTTAGCAGAACACCAAATGAATCGCATATTTGAAGAAATGCTTTTTGATTACGGAAAAACAAAACCCATTTTACCCTTAAAAAAAGCTGTGCAAATTACGCAAGGAAATGCCACCAGATTAGATTGGAAAAAAGTTTGTCCTATAAACAAAACTGATGAAGTTTATATTATTGGAAATCCGCCTTATTTTGGTAGTAGAAGACAAAATCAAGAACAAAAAGATGATTTAAAATATGTTTTTAAAACAAAATATAAAAGTTTAGATTATATTTCTGCTTGGTTTTATAAAGGTGCAAAATATATAGAAGGACACAATGCAAAAGTTGCCTTTGTTTCAACAAATTCAATTTGTCAAGGTTTATTAGTTTCTTTAACGTGGAGTAGAATCTTAAACGATAAGATTGAGATTGATTTTGCGTATCAATCTTTCAAATGGACAAACAATGCTAAAGGAAATGCAGGAGTTACTGTAGTGATTATTGGATTACGAAATGTTTCCAGTAAACCAAAATATTTATTTAAGGGTAAGTTCAAAAAAGAAGTGAAAAATATTAACCCTTACTTAATAGAAGCATCAAATATTGTAGTTATAGGAAGAAGTTATCCTTTATCGAAATTTCCAGAAATGAGGTTTGGAAATATGCCAAATGATGGAGGAAATTTATTGTTTACAGAACAAGAAAAAAACATTTTTTTGAAAAAAAATCCAAATGCAAAAAAATGGATAAAAGAATATTTAGGCGGATCTGATTTTATAAAGGGTAGTAAACGCTTTACATTATGGATTGATGATTGTGATTTGGATGAAGCAATAAAAATAGATGAAATCAAAAACAGACTTGATAGGGTAGAAATACATCGGTTAAATAGTTCTGAGAAAAGCACTAGAGAAAAAGCAAAAAATCCAAATCACTTTTATTTTTCAGCTCACCAAAACACAGATTCAATTATAATCCCTGCAACATCCTCAGAAAAAAGAGATTATATTCCAATAGGCTTTCTAAATGGCGATACTGTTATTTCTAATTCAGCAATGGCAATTTACAATGCTCAACCTTGGCTTTTCGCTGTAGTAACATCACGTATGCATATGGTATGGGTAAGAGCAGTTGGTGGAAAATTAAAAACTGATTACAGATACTCAGCAAAATTATGCTACAACACCTTTCCTTTTCCAGACATTACTACCAAACAAAAGGAGAATTTAAATCAATATGTGTTTGATATTTTGGATGAGCGAGCAAAACACCCCGGCAAAACAATGTCCCAATTGTATAATCCGGATACAATGCCCGAAGGTTTGCTTAAGGCACATCAAGAATTAGACAAAGCCGTAGAGCAATGTTACAGATTGCAACCGTTTAAAAACGATACTGAACGATTGGAATATTTGTTTAAGTTATATGAAAAGATGACAAATAAAGATACGCTTTTTGCAAAACAAAAACGAACACGCAAGAAAAAATTAAAAAAATAAAATA
>JALWEZ010000215.1 GCA_027039165.1 Candidatus Moraniibacteriota bacterium | reverse complement strand
GTTTCTCAATCGTGTACTGTGTAGTTATCACAGGCTGTGGCTCAGGAATATCTTGGACTATTTTTTTATAAACTTTCTTTGCTCTTTTGACTTTTTCACCGCAATCAGGACAATGCGACAAATAACAATGCTTGCATTCATCGATTTTTGTAGGAGTCACTTTACTTTTTCCTTTATGACCTTTTTGACCACCTCTTTTTCGCTTACTCTTTTTACCTTTGTCTTTTTTCTTATTAGGCTTAAAAATCATCCCAGCAAGCTTTTCTTTGATGCCCAAAAGCGCACTTAGTTTTTCTTTCAACACATCAATTTTACCTCTGAGATTTTTATTTTCTTTTTCTAATTTTCCTACAGTTTTTTCAAGTTTTTCACTTTTGTCACGAAGTTGCTGTGCAGACCTCTCCAAGCGCGCTTTGTGCTGTCGCAATGCCCGCATCTCCTCCCGCATTTTCATTAACTGCTTTTGACTAATCATCATTTTATTTTTCTACTTTTATAAAACCATTATACCATTTTCAGATAAACCTGAATAGTTACTATTTTTTTATATCTTTTTGTGTTACAATATATATTGAAAGTAATAAAAATATAAATATCTCATGTTTAAACCAGTAGTTCTCGTAGTTCTTGATGGATGGGGATTGTCTAGTTCATCAGAAAATATAATTAATCAAGTTTCATTACCCACTTTTGATATTTTAAACAAAAATTATCCGATGATTGCACTTCAAGCATCAGGTACAGCTGTTGGACTTCCTTGGAATGAAGCTGGAAATTCTGAAGTAGGCCACATGACTATGGGAGCAGGTAGAATAATATATCAAAACCTACCTAGAATCTCAATAGCAATAAAAGATGGTAGTTTTATGACTAATTCAGCTTTTCAAAAAGTATCTTTGGATTTACACAAATCCGGTGGGGATTTACATTTGTTTGGATTAGTAGGAGATGGTTCGGTTCATTCTACACGTAATCACTTATATGCATTACTCCAATTCGCTATGCAATCAAGTATTAAAAATGTTTGGCTTCATCTTTTTACGGATGGTAGAGATTCTCATATAAAAGCGTTTGGTGATCATGTTTTTGAAGAAATAGAGGAGGAATGCAAAAATATTGGTGTAGGACGCATTGCTACAATGATTGGAAGAAATTGGGCAATGGATAGAAATAACAACTGGGACAGAATTGAAAAAGCTTATAAAATGCTTGTAAATGGAAAAGGAGAACTAACAACAAACCCGCTAGAAAGTATCGAAAAATCTTACCAAAAAGGTATAACCGACGAATATCTAGAACCACTTATAGTAAGTGATGACGGCATAAATCCATTAGCAACTATAAAAGACGGTGACGGTGTGATATTTTTTAATTTCAGAGAAGATAGAGCTAGGCAATTAACTAAAGCATTTGCTCTACCAGGATTTAATAAATTTGAAAGAGGTAAAATGTTGGATATAGATTTTGTCACAATGACTGAATATGAAGATGATTTACCTGTTATGGTAGCATTTCCACCAAATGTAATAACTAACACACTTGGAGAAGTTTTATCAAAAAACGGAAAAACTCAATTAAGAATTGCAGAAACTGAAAAATACGCACATGTAACTTATTTTTTCAATGCAGGAGCTGAAGAACCTTTCGAAGGAGAAAAACATTTACTAATTCCATCTCCTCCAGTAAATCGGTTTGATGAAAAACCTGAGATGTCTGCTTATAAAATAACAGATACTTTGATAAAAGAAATTAACGAAAATGATTATGATTTTGTACTTGTAAATTATGCAAATGCTGATATGGTAGCTCACACAGGAAACGAAGAAGCTGCAAAAATTGCTGTTAAAGTATTAGATGATTGTATGAAAAAACTTATAAAAGCAACTCTTCAAAAGGGTGGAGAACTTTTTATAACAGCAGATCATGGAAATGTGGAAATAATGCACAATCCAAGAACTGGTGAAATAGACACTAAACATAATACAAGTTTAATTCCATTTTGGCGTGTTAATGCAGTAAACCATAGACAAAAAACCCAAGAAGAGATTTTACGTAGCCAAGTAGAGACAAATGGATTATTATCTGATGTTGCTCCTACAATATTAGAAACTATGAATATAAGTAAGCCTCAAGAAATGCAAGGTGAAAGTTTGTTGAGTGAATTAGAATAGTATTTATTTTTGAAGTTTTTATTATGAAATGTAACTTAAACGTAAATAAATCTATTGTAAATTTTGACAACAAGTTTTATATTAATCTAGTTATTAAAATTATAGAATTTTTTTTGTATTATATAAGAAATAGCTTTTTGGTAAGTGCATCATTATTTATATTTATACCTTTAGTG
>JALWEZ010000214.1 GCA_027039165.1 Candidatus Moraniibacteriota bacterium | reverse complement strand
AAATAATATAGCGTGATTTAATCCAAAAGGACCTTTAACAACTCTTTTTTGACCAATAGCATAAGTTATTGCATTGCTAATTCTTTTACTTACATTATCAAATCTATTTTCTGACTTACCAAAACCAGCCAGTGCAAATTTGGTTTTACAACTCCATAGAAAAAATAAAGTGAAAATTAAAAGTACTATTGTAAATGTTATATTTATCATGGCTTTTATACCCTTTTATGCAGTTTTTTGTTTCTTTCTTTTTCTAATTTCTTCAGTAAGTGCCGGCACAATTTCAAATAAATCACCAACAATACCATAAGTAGCTACTTCAAAAATAGGTGCTTTTTTATCCCTATTTATAGCTACAATAACATCAGAATCTTGCATACCAACTAAATGCTGAATAGCACCACTAATACCGCAAGCTATGTAAATGTTTGGTCTAACTGTTGTCCCTGTTTGTCCAACCTGTCTTGAATGTGGCATCCAACCTGCATCAACCGCACTTCTTGAAGCACCAACTGTTGCACCTAATTCATCAGCTAATTCCTGTAATATTTTAAAATTTTCTGATGACATCATTCCTCTACCACCTGAAACAATAATATTAGCTCCTGCAATATTTATATCAGCTTTATTTTTATCTTTGATAATTTCTAATACCTTTGTGATGATATCTTTTTCTTCAACGGGAACAGTTTCCCTAATTATTTTACCTTTTAATCCTTTTTTCTTTTCAGGAGTATCCATTACATTTGGTCTGACTGTTGCCATTTGTGGTCTAAATTTATCGCACATAATAGTTGCCATAATATTTCCGCCGAAAGCAGGTCTTGTTTGCATTAGATTTCTTTTGTCATCAATATCAAGACCGGTGCAATCTGCTGTTAAACCCGTTTTTACATCAGTAGCAACAGCACCGGCTAAATCACGTCCCATTCCTGTTGCACCCATCAAAATAATTTCAGGTTTGTATTTACCGATTAAAAAGTTTAAGGCTCTTCTATATGCTTGAGTTCTATAATTCTTAAAAACAGGTGAATCTATTGGATATACTTTTTCAGCACCATAAGCAAAAGCTTCATTACATAAATTTTCTACATTTTCTCCAATTACAACTGCACAAAGTTCTACATCAAGCTTCTTGGCAAGTTTTCCCCCTTCCCCAAGAAGTTCCCAAGAAACATTTGCAGGCTCACCTTCAACCTGTTCTATAAAAACCCAAACTCCTTTATACTCAGCAAGTTTTTTTCTTAACTCTTTTTCTTTTTCTTCTAATTCTTCTTCATCTGATTGACCTGATGCGGTTCTTTGCTTTTTCCACTCTTCAAGCTGTTTCTTTTCTTCTTCAGTAAGAAAAATATACAATGCTTCAGCAGGACAAACTTTTAAACACTTATTACACCCAATACATTTTTCTTCATCAATTATAGGTGCATCATTTTCATTCATTTCAATTGCATCAACAGGACAAGCACTTTGACATCTTGCACCACATCCGATACAAGAGTTTTCTTTTAATCTCGCTACACCGCGAGGCTTTTTAATTTTCCCCATATTTCCCTCTTAAATACTAATTAAATCTTTTTCTAAAAGTTTATTGATTAGTAATGTTGCAGTTCCTTTTGGATCTTTTTCACCATCACCTATTATTTCGCCCTTATCTCTTTCAGGTGAAAAAATCTTGCTGACCCAAGTAGGAGAACCTTTTAGACCTATTGTATTTGTGTCTAATTTTAATACTGAGTTATCCCATAACTCAACTTTTGCATCTTGAGATTCTAGTTTCATTGGAACAGATGGATAACGAGGTTTATTGATTTCTCTAACGACTGTAATCATAGCAGGTAGTTTAGATTGAACTACCTCATATCTGCCTTCAAGTTTTCTTCTTACAATAACTTTAGAATTTTCAAGAGATTTTACTTCATCTACAAGTGTTAATTGTTCTATTTCCATTCTTGTTGCTATTCCGGGTCCAACTTGAGCAGTATCACCATCAATTGTTTGTTTGCCACAAAAAATAATTCCAACTTCATCTTCTTCATTCAATTTTTCAATTGCAGATGTAAGCACTCTACTTGTGGCAAGAGTATCTGCCCCACCAAACACTCTATCTGATAAAAGTATTGCTCTATCAGCACCAACAGAAAGACATTTCCTTAAAGTTGCTTCCGTATTCGGAGGTCCCATAGAAATAGCTGTTACTTTATACCCATACTTATCTTTAAGTCTTAATGCCTCTTCCATAGCATGAGTATCATAAGGATTCATTATAAAAGGGATTCCATCCCTAATTAACGTATTCGTAATAGGATCGATTTTAACCTGAGTTGTGTCAGGCACTTGTTTAATACAGGCAACTA
>JALWEZ010000213.1 GCA_027039165.1 Candidatus Moraniibacteriota bacterium | reverse complement strand
ATTTATTATACCACAAATAAAAAACTATTAATTTCTTAATAGTTTTTTGAATATATACATTTGTAAACACTTACTTTATAATTGCAATAATATCTTCATTTTTCACAATTATAAAACTCTCACCTTCAACTTCAAATTCCTCTCCAGAAAATTTTTTAAACAAAACTCTATCACCCTTTGAAATTGAATCGTTATTTCCTACAGATTCTACTATTGCTTGTTGAGATTTTTCTTCTTTTGCTGTTTCTGGTCTATAAAGTCCTGATGCTGTTTTTTCTTCTTGTTTTATTGGTGAAAGTAATACATATTCACCCAACGGTTGAATTGTTGTAGTCATATAATTTAACTTAACATATTACTATCATTAGTATATCATATTTATCCAAACTGTCAAAAATTTTTTATCTTTTTTCAAAAGTTTCTTCTAAAAATTTTAAAGCTTTCTTTTTACTTAAATTTGATGTATCAATAATGTTCACATCTAAATCACTAGCTTGTTTGCGGAGATATTTTAACCAATTTTTCATATCATCATTTGATAATTCTGGTTGGTTTCTGTTGTGAATAAGTCTTTGTACCATTGTTTTTTCATCACAATCGATTAAAATAATTTTATAATTAGAGAAATTATTTTTAGAAAATGCATTTTTTATAAACTCTAAGTCTACTTGTCCTTCAAAAACTATTACGTCTGTATTTTTGTATTTTTTTAACATTTCTTTTATCCACCTGTGAACCATCTCTTCTTGCCATTTTTGACTAGATCCAAATTTTTCAATCATTTCTTCAACAGTAGGTATTCCTATAGAATCAAAATGTAAAAAAATCCAATTAGTTTTGTCAGTGTGTTTCTGTTTTAATTCCCAAATAAGCGAAGTTTTTCCAACTCCAGATGCACCAGTTACAAAAAAAGCCTTTTTCATATTTTCTTTCTAATAATTTCTGATTTAAAAAATCTTTCTTGAAATTCAGTCAAAGCTATTATTTGTTCATCTGTATAATTTTTATTTTGAGCAGTTACAATAAGCTTATCATCGTTATCATTTGTTCTGTGAATTATTGCAATGCATTTTCCTTCAAATTCTTCAATCGGATCAAATACGCCTAGTACATAAGCATCTAGTTCTTCTCCATCTGGAGCCAAAGTATTTGGCACAAAACCATAATTTAAAGGATAAATTAAATCATGTCTAGGATGTAAGCTTCCCAGAGGTCTATCTATTTTTACTTCCACATTTTGATTTAAGTATTTTCTTGAGTAATTCATATATCATCTATGCTATCTAAAAAATTTAAAATTGATAAAATCCATAAATTTGATTACAAGGTATTGAACGTTTTAATCCTTTTTCTAAATAAATCTCTTCTTTATTTAGAATTTCAAAATTATCAGAAATTTCTAACAAAAATATTTTTACATCACTTATTTGATCTGCCCATCTTCTTTCACTACAAGCATTTTTTGCTTTTTGTGTTATTTTCTCTTCATATGCAAGAAATAAGTTTCCTCTATATGGATTTTTCATTTTATACTCCCTACAAAATGTTGGTTTATTAGGAGGAGAATCATAATATTTATCAAGATAAATTGGTGTTTTTATACAATAACTATACGCTTTTCCATCTATTGGTTCAATTGCTAATTCTTCTAATCCATTTATTTTGTAATCAGAATTCATCACTGTTTTAACTATTTTGCTATTATATGATCTATGTGTATCAATAATTTTTTGACCAAAAAATGTATCGTGGTCTTCCTTACCTAAAGACGCAGAAAATTTATTGATCAAAAATTTCTTCTCTCCTTTTAGGAAAAATTCTAAATTATTTTCTTCTGCTAAATAATACTTGTCTTTAGTCTTTGAATAAAATAAAATTTTATCTTCTTTATTATATGACACATCAAAACATTTAACTCGCCACATTAATATCATCGGAGTATATTCTTCTTTAAAGTCTTCAAATTTTAATCCTCTAAGTTTCTTTCCCAATATCCCTTTCTGTTGCCCATAACCCGTATAATTTTCATAAGTTATTTTTTCTAATTTTAGATCATAGCACTGTCTGGGACTAGAATTTTTAAGCATTTTATTTTTTATTTTTTCTATTTCTTGTCTTGATCTTGCTTTTAACTTATTTTTTTCATTTTTTTTGCAATAAGTTAAATCAGAAAATTCATTTACTTTGTGATTATAACCTATTTCTTCGTTTGACAGCGAAGAATAATTTTTAGGACAAGTTTTTTTACTAGTAACCAAAATATTATCTGCCTCGAGTAAAGCTGTAAAATAAAAACAACCATAAGAACCCTTATTGCATTTTTCTCTTAAATGTTGATAATCAAAATATGATATATTATCT
>JALWEZ010000212.1 GCA_027039165.1 Candidatus Moraniibacteriota bacterium | reverse complement strand
GTATAAATCAGTTGCTATATCTGAAAGTAATTTAAATTTATTTCTATTTTCTAGAAAACCATGCGATATAATTACAATTGTATCAGAAGAATTTTTGTAGAAGTCACTAACCAATTTTTTATTTCTTCCATTGTTAAACACTTCTTTTTTTATATTCATAGATTTGAGTTATATACTAAAATAAAAGAAAAAAGAGATTAGTGATTGGTTTTGGGTTGATAGTTTAGGTTGAATTGCTTTTATATTCTACTTTCATAAAATACATAAGCAATTCAATCTCAACTATTCAAAACTACTTCTAATCTCTTAGTTTAAGTATATATATTTAAGTTTAAGCTGTCAATTAATGTATGTTAATAAATTGTGCATAACTTTTTAAATATGCAAAAAATGAAAATGATGCTATTATGTAAGTAATACTAATTAATAAAATAAATTAAATTTTATGAAAAAACAAAAATATGTGTTAGGTATGTCTTCTCTTAGTTTTTTATTTGCTCAAAGTGCTCTTGCGGTATGCACTGTAAATGATAAAGAAGTCCCTTGTGATCAAGTTCCTACTGGTGCAATAATAGGTACTGGGATTTTCTTTTTGTTTTTTATGGTTATTGGTATTGCCTTTTTTGCTTTTTGGGTATGGATGCTAATTGATGCTATCAAAAATGAAAAAGATAATCTAGCACTTTGGCTAATTCTTATGTTTGTGTTTGGTCCTTTGGTTTCAGTTATATATTATTTTGTAGTAAAAAGAAAAAGGAATAAAAAGTAGATTGTAAGAGCTTGTCTAAAATCTCCAATTTCAGCTAAAATCTTTACATTTTTGTCAAAAAAAATTCAAATTTCGTCAAAATATTTCAATATTTCTCCTCAATTTTCTTTCTTTTTACCTAAAAATCTAAAATTTTTAGCAAGAAAGCGAGATTTTAGACAAGCTCTAAGAAAATTGTAGAGTTTTAGAGGATTTAGTATTGTTTTTTGGATGTTTTTTGATATAATAACTTTACACACGCCCAGATGGTGGAATTGGTATACACACTAGGTTGAGGGCCTAGGCTAATTATTTAGCGTGCGGGTTCAAGTCCCGCTTTGGGCACATTTAGTTTATTTAAAGGGTGATTTGATATAAACTCAAAAACCATTAATTATGAATAAAAATATCTTAAAATTTTCGATTATATTAATTTTAGTGTATTCATTTACATTACCGTCTTTTGTTTATGCTAATCCACTTCCATTGCCTGTAATTGAATTTGGAACTCAGTTTTTTCAATTATTTTCTTTAGTATTATTATTTCTGATAGCAGGACTCGGAACATTTTTTAAATTTCTCAAGGTGCGATTTTCTGCTATTAGACATAAAAAAGTTGTGTTACTAGGAATTGCAATTTTATTTGCAATTATATCTTATGGTGGTGTTTATTTTTGGTTACTTACAGATTTTTGGGGTTTATTGTTTTTGTATACAACATTAGTATTTTTGGCAATAACAATTGTATTACTTCTAAAAATTTTTGATGTAAAATTTTCTAGTGGTAAATACATAAAAAATACATTACTTACTATTGCAAGTCTGCTTATAGCAGTATTTTTTATTATAGCTTATTTGTTTTTTGTTGAATTAGTTGGATTTGAACCTTGGATGTTTCTGTTGTCTTATGCATCATTTTTGTTGTTTGCTGGATTATTTATTAAATTTTTTAAAGGACGATTTTGTGCTGTTAAACATAGAAAAATCGCACTGCTTGGTAGTGTATTTTTGCTTGCAGTCATATCTCTTATCGGAACTAGTATGTTAATTTTTTTGGGTATTTCGATAATAAACTTGTTTTTAGAATTTGTCTAAAATATAACAGTGTCATATGTTTATCCAAAAAATAATTTGTTATAAACTTAAAAACCATTAATTATGAATAAAAATATCTTAAAACTTTCAATTATATTGATTTTGGTGTATTCATTTACATTACCGTCTTTTGTTTATGCTAATTCAATTGCCCCATATGTATTTGAATTTGGAACTCAGTTTATTCAACTATTTTCTATAATACTATTATTTCTGACAGTAACACTTGGAGCATTTCTTAAATTTCTCAAAGTACGATTTTCTGCTATCAAACATAAAAAATCAGCATTACTAGGAATTGCAGTTTTACTTGTAGCTTTGTCTTTTTTTGAAGCTTATCTTTGGGATCGTGGAAGTGGTTTTTTTATATTTTTTTCTTTAGTGCCATTATTTTTGATAATAGCGTTTGTATTACTTCTAAAAATTTTTGATGTAAAATTTTTTGAAGGAAAATGCATGAAAAATAAATTGCTTAATATTGCAAGCTTGATTATATCAGTGTTTTTTATTATGGGTTATATTTTTTCTCAAATTGCTTTTGATTTTATGC
>JALWEZ010000211.1 GCA_027039165.1 Candidatus Moraniibacteriota bacterium | reverse complement strand
AAAATTGGAAATTTTATCTTTTCCAATTGCTCTAATTGTTGATTTTATTGCTTTATTAACAGCAAAATATTGATGATATGCTGCAATTTTTTTTGTTGTTTGAATAATTGATTGTCCCTTTTCATCCTCTTTTTTAGATTTATCAAAAAGAATGAAAAATTTTATATAATCAAGGAAAGTGTTTTTATTCAAAAGCCCCATTATTAATACTTCAAGCTCGCTCATTAATTTTGGAGCAACTTTTTTCCCATCAATTGATTTCCATGACATAAATCTATCGTATCCAGCAGATAAACTGCCCATTTTTGCTTCAAGTCCATCAGATATGATTAAAATCTCATTATAGGTAAAAAGAGAAGGTATTACCTGTTTGTATGTTTGAAGCTGGTTATAAGCTGATTTTATGGTTGCGTTTTCATCTGCGGGATTTTTAAGTTCTATTACAACAAGAGGCAGTCCATTTACAAAAATAACAACATCCGGTCTTTTATTTACATTATTTTCAATAACTGTAAATTGATTAACCACTAAAAAGTCGTTGTTTTCAGGATTTTTAAAATCAATTAACCATACAATATCTCCTCTTTCTTCTCCATTTTTTCTGTAAGTAACTTTTACACCTTCAGTAAGCAAACGATGAAATATCTCATTATTTGCAGTTAAATCAGGAGTTTTTATCTGAGTAAGCTGTTTTATCGTATCATCAATTGCATATTCTGGCAAATCAGGATTTATATTTTTTACCGCAGTTTTTAATCTATCAAATAAAATTACATCTTCAAAAGATCTCCTAAGTGGATTTTCACCATCAGGAGCAATGTCAGGACCAAATAAATAATCGTATCCTTGAGATTTTAAAAGCTCTATTGTTAAGTTTTCAATGGAAGATTCGGTTAGGTTAGGCATGGTTAGAATTATCCTTTCGTTTTTGAAAGTTTGTTTTACTTAACGAAATACTTTTTTTCTCTATTTTTAAATGCATTTTCACCACCTTCTAATATTTCACAAATTTTATCACATATTTTTTGGTTCTCAATTTAACCTCTTTCATAACTTATGACTTAATAGCCTCCCTTTTTAAATGTCTTTTAACTGTACATAGTTTAAACTTCTCAAAAAGCATTCTTTATTTTTTCTATTTCATAAGGTAAAAATAATTTTTTATTATTTTGTAGCCAATTATTGATTTCCTCTACAAAATTATCATCATTAATATTTTGAATATTCATATACTGCTCTATTTTTTTTATGGCCGTTGTAGGTATTCCATACTCAAGCAAAATAGATAACGTCTCATCAACAAAATCATTCTCCAATAAACTTGCATAATAGGAATAATCTCCCTGTTGTAACCCGTTTCTTTGACAAACAAATTTCTGAAGATTATTTACAACATTTAACCATTTAGGGACTTTAAATTGAAACCAATGTCTAAAAATATTGAAAGTTTGTCTAATTGCTTCATTGTAAAGTTCGTTATCATTATATTTAGGAAACTTATTTTTTTCTTTAAAATAAAGATAGGTTGATTCTATCAAATATTTGACATTTTTATTAATAGTATAATCAAATGTTAATGTTACCAAGTGCTTTTTAGTCATAGGTTTTGTTGTTTCACCTTGCCTTATCAAATTATCCCAAGCAAGAAATAAAGTATATCTTAATTGTTCATAGTTAGGTATTCCAGACCATGTTATCACGACTTTTTTTGTATTAATATCTTTTTCTAATTGCTCTAATATTCTTTTTTGACCCCAAACAGAAACGCCGTTTTTCTTAAATAATTCTTTTTCATCATCTGATAATTTAGCAATTTTTTTATATTGTTCTGATTCTTGTGTTTCCTTTAATAAATCTTCTTTGTCCAAAGTTATTAGAACTTCGTCTTCTATAGGTTTTTGTTGATAAAAAGGGATATCAATAATCATTTTTTCTTCTTTTTTAGGAGGAGGATTAAAATTATAAATTTTACCAATATAATGAATCATAAATCTTCCAGCCCTACCTTTAATATTAGAATAATCAAAAAAATCTATAAGTTTTCTATTACCTTTTTTATTATCAAAAAACACTATGTTTTTTGCACTGGTATTAACACCTTCAATTAGAGTTGTAGTACAAAACAAAAAAGACAATCTTTCATCATTAAAATAATCAACAATTGAAGAATTTATGTGTTTAATAAGTGCTCCATCATTAATTCCTATTTTAAACTTTAGTAATTCAATTAAATTCCATTTAGGGTCAATATATTTTTCAATCCATTCATTTAACGGGAGATTATTGTTAAGTATTAGCTTCTTTTCGTCAATTAAAAATAAATAAAATTTCCAAGCTAAATCTCTAACTCTTTTCGGTGAAGAACAGTAAATTATAACTTGTTCCTTGTTTTCAAAACCTAACGTATGCAA
>JALWEZ010000210.1 GCA_027039165.1 Candidatus Moraniibacteriota bacterium | reverse complement strand
TTTATAAAACCATTATACCATTTTTCAGATAAACCTGAATAGTTACCAACTCAAGTATTGCAAATTTGATTTATTCTGTTATAATTTTTAATATAAACAAAAAGGTCCCATCGTCTAGCGGCTAGGACGCCAGGTTCTCATCCTGGTAACCGGGGTTCGATTCCCCGTGGGATCACAAATGAAACTACTTTTTCAAATTTTTTGATATAAAACACTTCATAATTTAAGTTTAATGATAATGGTAGTTTTTGCATTTACAAAACAATGTTTATTGGTTAGCATTAAAGAGAGTTAACATAATATTTTTCAAATATAATGAAAGATTTATTATTAGAGTTATTAGAAAAATCACCAATACTACTGTTTATAGGTAGCGTTATATATGTTTGGTGGCTTGTTGATGCAAAACATGAACACAATGTGATCAATGGTTCACCTGAGAATCCTGCATTCAAAAGAAGAGTTAAGCGGTTACGTAAAAGCAGTCCTCAGGATATTTACCTTTCATCACTAAGAAATCTTATTGAGCGGATTAATGGAGTTTTGAAGGATAAACCAAAAGAAACTAATGACTCATCAAATGCCTTTTTGCACAAACACATTGGTGTAGAGCCTTGGACTGCCAAATCTTTTGGTTTTATACTAAAATTAGCAGTACTTTATCCAATAGCATTTTTACTTATTGGATGGTTGTTTTTTAACTATGGAAAACTTGGCAGTCTAGAGGTCTTACCCACTATAACAAGTAAATACACAATTGTAGCCTTTGGTGAGCGAGCTGTAATTTTAGCTTTGCTGTCTTTTTGTGCTTTCTCTTTTTACACAGGAATTAAGACAAAAGGATGGAAATTATCTCTAGTGTGGTACGCTGTTGCTTTTATTGTTGCTGTTGTTTTTTCTATTATTGCCCTTTTTTTTAAAGTTATTGCAATTAGTTTTACTGTTGCGAGTGCTAGTATTTTTGCTTTCATTTTTTTAAAGAGTAAAACTTTTGCTGGCACTATTGTTGTTTCTGTTTCTAGTGCTTTTGCTATTACTGTTTTTAGTATTAATTATAATATAACTACTTCTATTCTTCTTTTTATTAGTGCTATCATTAGTCATTTTATTTTAATATTAATTCTTAATAAATATCATTCATTTCAAAAAAATAAAGCTTCTTTCTGGTTTATTAGCTGGTTTATTTTATTAGCTTATTTATTAGGTTCTATTTATCTAATTACTAATTTTAATAAATTAAATTCTATTATTAATGATTCGCTAATTATGATTCTTTTTTTGGGTATTTTACCACTGTTCAATGCGCCACTTGATTGGCTCTCGCTTGGTTTTACACGTGGATTACTGCAAGCTATTGCAGACAAAAAGCATAGCACGAAAGGAATAATTTTTATGCTTATTTTGGACTTAATCGTGGCAATTATTTTTCTAGTTTTAGTAACTGTAAGTTCACTGCTTGGCATTTTTCTGATGAATACTGTTTCTGGTGTCGAAGTAATTAACTTATCTGATATTTTTGCACAATTACGAAACGGAGATTGGAAAGAAAGTCTTTGGATTTGGTTGATGCTTGGCTCAACACTTATTCCCACGATAGTTCACTTCTACTTTGTAATCTATGCACTACTTGTGTCTTTTTTTACTAGCAAAAGGTTAAAAGAAGCCGCTGACCAGTTGCAAAAATCTATCGATAATCCAGAAATCCCACAAGACTCAGATGCGGTGCGTGTAGCTTTTTTCGCTATTGTACTTAATAAACTTATGGCTAGTATTCTAGCTTTCTCTGCATGCTTTGGTATTTCGTGTTGTTATGTCTATTTTTTACTACAGCTTTTATAAGTATAAAAATTTTAGTGAGAAAAGCTAGATTGTAGACAGGTTTTTTATAAATAAAAAGAATTTGAAATCATGATAAACTTCAAATTCTTGTGATATGCTAATATTCAAGCTTGGCGACAGTAGCATTATACTCCACTTCTGCTTCTTCTTTTTTTGCTTCTAACTCTGCGATAATTTTAGCGCTTTTGCCTTCAATCACAGCTATAAAAAACTTTTCACACACCTTTCCAAACTTTTCTCTGGCATTCTCTCGTATTTTATCTAGATGTTTAGCGGTATATACAGCTTTCATATTTAACTCCTTTTTAGCTAGATATGTTGTTTACTAGAATTTCTAGCACCTATTTGCTGTTTTATTTTTAAAATAACAAACTCTCATCTTCCTTCGTGAATAAATAACATTTTTTTCACAAGATTCAACATTATATCAAACCTTAACATAAGTGTAGATTACAAGCTACAAAAAGTCAACATATAATATTGCCATGTCAATTACCAATAGAAATGTCATACTTAAATTTTCTTTAGAAATGTCATACTTGAGAAATTTAATTAATTTTTAATTTTTGATTATTGTTGATGCTATAC
>JALWEZ010000209.1 GCA_027039165.1 Candidatus Moraniibacteriota bacterium | reverse complement strand
TTATATGTTTATGCTCTTAAAGATTTAAATAATTCTGAAATTGAAGAAGTAGAATTGTTATTGGACAGTAAAATTGAATATGAAATAATTGATGCTGAAGTTATAAATCAACTATTATCTAAATATTATTTAACAGATCTTGACAAAACCAAACTTATCAATGTTTCAAATGATGATAACTTTTTAGATAATATTATTCAGGAAGCTAACAATTTAAATAGTAGCGATATACATTTTGAAATATTTGAAAATACAGCAAGGGTAAGAATAAGAATTGATGGTGTTTTAATTGAAAAATATGTCATCAAATTAAATGAGTATTTAGAGTTGGTTAATAAAATAAAAATAAAAGCAAATCTGGATATTACCGAAAAAAGATTACCGCAAGATGGTAGAATCACCAACAAGAACTTTGATATTAGAGTTTCTACATTACCAACTTTATTTGGAGAAAAAATCGTTTTAAGAATACTAAAAAAAGATATTGATAATTTAAGATTAGAGGATTTAGGATTTAGCAAGAAAGATCAAGAGTTGTATTTAAGTGCCATTAAAAGATCAAAAGGTATTGTTTTGATTAGTGGGCCAACCGGATCAGGTAAAACAACCACAATATATGCCACTTTAAAGTTGTTAAATGATATAAAAAGAAATATATTAACAATAGAAGACCCTATAGAATATACTTTAGATGGCATCAATCAAGTTCAATTAAAGGAAGAGGTAGGACTAACTTTCACAGCAGCATTAAAATCTTTTTTAAGACAAGATCCTGATATTATTATGGTAGGTGAAATAAGAGATGTTGATACAGCAAAAATGTCTATTAGAGCAGCACTTACCGGACACTTGGTATTATCTACCATACATACTAATTCAGCTCTGGGAACCATTTCGAGATTAAAAGATATGGGAATCCCTGAATTTTTAATTGCTGAAACATTAAATATTTCAGTTGCGCAACGTTTGGTAAGAAAACTATGTAATCATTGTAAAAAAAATATTGCGTTTGACAAAGATACTTTGCCTGACAACTTTAAGATTCCTTTTACAATAAATGAAGTTGCTGAACCTGTTGGCTGTAAATTATGTCATTATACCGGTTACAAGGGACGAACAGCCATATATGAGTTATTACCTATTTCAACGGAGTTAATGTCACATATAAAAAATAATGTTAATTTAGCAGAAGAAAAATACTTATCTGAACATCAAAAACTTTCAGATAAAGCATTTGAATTGTTGGCTAAAAAAACAACTTCCATAGAGGAGATATATGATATTTTATTAAGTAGTTAATAGACCAAATATGAAATCACTTTATTTATCAATATTATTTTGTGTTTCTTTTTCATTATTTGCTCAAAACGAGCAATTGGAAAAAAAGTTTGACTCAATTGAAAAGTATTACCCTACCATAAATAAAACAGTTAGAATTGATGTATCAGACTTGGATATCAGAGATTTAATCCAAACTTTGTCAGAAAAAAATCAACTGAATGTTAGTATAGATCAAAAAATAAATCAGAGAATTACGACAAGTTTTTATAATATTTCCATTAAAGATATTTTCCGTTTTTTAATACAAAAGCATAACCTAGATATTGATTTCATAAATAAGATCATTTACTTCTATCCAAAGAAAAAGAATAAAACTCAACAAAAAAAACTTAAAATTTCCCTTAACAAGTCTAATAACACTTTAAATCTCGATTTGAAAAATGATTCTATTCAAAAGGTGGCAAAATTATTGACTGATTTGAGCAATCAAAACATAATCTTGTCTCCAAAAGTAAAACAAAAAAAAATATCAATATATATACGCAATCAGCCTTTCGAAAAGGTTTTAAAAATGATTGCCGAGTCTAATAAATTATCTATAATCAAAAAAGATGATGGTTATTACTATATTGATGAATATAAACAACCAAATAAAAAGAAAATCACTAAACAAAATAATGGTAGAAAAAATCATGTAACACGGAAAGCCAACTTGCGTATTCAGTCAAATAAAGACGGGACGCTCTATGTAGAAGCAACTGATGCTGATATTTTGGATATTATAAAAGAAGCTGCTTATAAGAGCGGTAATAATTTTATTTTATACTCAAAGCCAACAGGAATCAATAAAACTATTAAGGTAGATTCCATTTCATTTGAAAAGTTGTTAACAAATCTGTTTTCGGGAGAGAACTTTATTTTTCAAAAAAATAGTAACTATTATATTATCGGAAAAAAAGAAAATAAAGAATTAAAAAAAACAGAATTAATAAAATTAGAGAATAGAACCATAGAAGGTGTTGTTAAGTCCATTCCAAAAAATTTATCCGATGATGTTGAGATAAAAGAATTCAAGGAACTCAATGCCATAGTCATTACCGGAACTCATTCAAAAATTGACAAAATAAAAACTTATCTAAATAAGAT
>JALWEZ010000208.1 GCA_027039165.1 Candidatus Moraniibacteriota bacterium | reverse complement strand
GATTAGTTTATATAAAAAATCAAACTAAGATAGTGAAAATAAGTTAAATTAATTGTTTTTTCACCCGGAAATAAGGAATTTAATAAATTAGAATTATTGAAAGCTTGATAAAAAATGAGCAAATCAAAAAAATAAAATAAAATATTTAATTAATTCAAAATAATCGAAAGGTTTTAAAAAATTTATGTTCGGTGCATACGCACTATGCCGGGCGCTTGCCCATACAACGATTAGGGGCCATTAGCGCCCGGTGAACAACCATCCTTAGATATATTTCGAGGAATTGATTCATCGGTAGATATTTGAAGGTATTGTTAAAATTTATTGTTTTAGTTAAAATATAAAAATTTTATATAAATAGAGTAATTATTTAGTAGTTTGGTTATTATGAAACAAGCATACTCATTAGAGTATGCTTGTTTTTTAGAATTTATTCTATAGTAATCTAATCAGTTTTTAATACAGCTCCAGAACTTGCATTTGTTACGAGTTGCTTATATTGTTTGAGCCAAGTTGAGCTTACTTCTTTTTTTACAGGTTTGAATTCTTTTTTTCTTTTTTCTAGTTCGGTATCAGAAATATTTAATTCTAAAATATAATTATCCACATCGATAATTATTTCATCACTGTCTTTTATTAGTGCAATCTCTCCTCCTTCCGCTGCTTCTGGACTTATGTGTCCAATGCACGCTCCTCGAGTTCCACCAGAAAATCGTCCGTCTGTTATAAGTGCAACTGACTCACCTAATCCCATACCCATTATGAGAGATGTAGGAGAAAGCATTTCTTGCATGCCAGGTCCACCTTTTGGTCCTTCGTATCTAATAACAACTACATCACCGGCTTTTACTTTTCCACTTGATATTCCGTTTACAGCTTCTTCCTGAGAATTAAAACATATTGCCTTACCTTTAAACTGTCTCATGGATTTTGCAACACCAGCTGTTTTTACAACTGAGCCTTCTTTTGCAATGTTTCCATAAAGTATAGCTAGTCCTCCAACGTTTGAAAATGCATTTTCACTTGTGTGAATTATGCTTTCATCTAATATTTTTGAATCTTTTATTCTTTCAGAAAGTAGTCCTCCTTCTATAACAGGATTGTCTATATTTAATAATTTAGTTTTTTTACTTATTTCATTTAGTAGCGCACTTATACCACCTGCATTATCTATATCTTCTATATGTACACTTGGGAGAGATGGAGAAACTTTCAAAATATTTGGAATTTCTTTACTTATCTCGTTTATATCGGACAGATTAAAGTCTATGCCAGCTTCCTTTGCAATTGCTAGCATATGCAAAACAGTATTGGTGCTTCCTCCCATAGCCATGTCTGCTATAAAAGAATTCATTATTGCTTTTTTGGTTACTATGTTTTTAATTTTGTATTGTTCTGAGAGTTGTTTGTTTTTTGCTATTTCACAAATTCTTCTAGCAGATTTTCTTATTATTTCTTCTTCTCGTCTTTTTGTTTGAGCTAGAATTGTACCATTTCCTTTTAATCCAAGTCCCATTACTTCTGTGAGGATATTCATACTGTTTGCAGTGAACATTCCAGAACACGAACCACCAGAAGGACAAGCATTTTTTTCTATTTCAATTACTTCTTTTTCGCTAATTTCTCCTTTTTCGTATTTCCCAACTGCTTCAAAAACTGAAATTAAATCTGAGCTATTATTATCTGCACAATTATCAATCATTGGACACACTCCAGCTTTCATAGGACCACCAGTTGCAAATATAGTAGCGACATTTGTGCGAAGTGCTCCCATTATCATACCAGGAGTAATTTTGTCACAGTTTGAAACGCATATCATAGCATCAAATTTGTGAGCGTTTATCATGGTTTCCACAGAATTTGCGATGAGTTCTCGGCTAGGAAGAGAAAAAAGCATCCCATCGTGTCCCATAGCTATACCATCACAAATTGCTATTGTGTTAAATTCAAATGGCACACAACCGTTTTTTATTATCTCGTCTTTTATGATTTTGCCGTAATCGTCTAGGAAAAAATGACCAGGCACTACAGACGTGTAGGAATTGGCAATTGCTATAAATGGCTTTTTGAAATCAGCGTCACCCAGTCCTGTGGCTCTGAGTAAACTTCGTTGCGGAGCTCTAGTTACTCCTTTTTTTATATTATCACTTCTCATAAAGAAAGTTAAATGATTTAGTATTTATATTATAACGATAGCATATTAATAAGAGCCTGTCTAAACAGATGTTAAAAATCTAGATTTTTTTCTTAAATTCTATTTCAAATCTTAATTAAATAAATAATCAAATTTTTTGAAATCTTTTCCATTAAACACCTCTTTCGGAGTACAATAATTTAGTCTTTTTCGAGGTCTGTTGTTTAAAAGTTTCTCAACTTTTTTAACCTCTTTGTCTGTTATTTTAGCAAAATTAGTTCCTTTTGGAAAGAAT
>JALWEZ010000207.1 GCA_027039165.1 Candidatus Moraniibacteriota bacterium | reverse complement strand
ATCTAGAATTGATAATATTTGTTATTTTAATGATTTAGATGATTCCTCTATTTTAACGATTGCCAAAAAAGAAACAAAGAACTTAGAAAAAAGACTAAAGAGTAAAGATATTGTAATTTCAATTGATAAATCTTTATTTAAATTCATGTTAAGTACTAAGAAAAATTTAAATGCTAGAGATATTAGGAAATTTATACAAGAGAATATAGAAACAAAACTTGCGCAGTATTTACTAGAAAATCCAGACGTTAAAAAATGTAAAATATCAAAAGGAAAAGATGGAATTAAAATCACTCAAAAGTAACTGTTCTAAAATATTTAATTTCTTACTTAGTGCAATTGTTCCAAAACGTTGTATAGGTTGCTCTAAATTTGACACTTGGCTTTGTGATTACTGTCACACAACTCTACCAATTCTCACAGAACAATATTGTCCAATTTGCAAAAAGGTTACAACACCACTTGGTCAAGTATGTCTAAATTGCACCACACACACTTCCCTAGATAGTGTTTTTGTTATTTCATCATTTGATAGCATTATATTAAAAGATTTAATTCATCACTTTAAATATAAATTCATCGAAGAAATAAGCGAACCCCTTGGTCTACTAATTGCTCAAGGACTTACAAATTCTCACATTCCTTCACCTGATCTGATAATTCCTATTCCACTTCATAAAAGGAGACTTAGATGGAGAGGATTTAATCAATCTGAACTTTTAGCTAAATCCATAGAACTCACTATACCCATAGATACCACATCACTTACACGAAAAAAGTACACAACTTCTCAAGTAAAAGTAAAATCCAGAAAAAAAAGAATAGATAATATAAAAGGTGCCTTCTGCGTAACTGAACCTGAAAAAATAAAAGGAAAATCGATATTACTTATAGATGATGTTATAACTACTGGCTCTACAATAGATGAATGTGCCAAAGTTTTAAAAAATGCTGGAGCAAAAAAAGTAAACGCTCTAGTTTTAGTAAGAGAATAATATCTAATAACCTGTTTAAATTATTTTTACTGTATTTTCTGGATTATTTTTTAAAAAATTTTGAGAAAACTCAAATTCATTGTATAATTTATAAAAACACATCATGAAAATTTTATCTATATTTTTGACCTTTGTTTCTACGATACTCGTAGGTTTTTTTGTTTGGATTTATTTCATAGGTCCCAATTATGTAGTCCATGCTTTAAGTACAAATAATACAGTATTATCTCCAAAACAATCCTTTGTTATAAAGTTTTCTTCTCCTGTCTCTAAATTTAATTTTACAGATAAGATAAAAATATATCCGCAAACAGATATAAATATAAAAATAGCCAAAAATGAACAGGCGTTATTTTTGACACCAATTAACAATTGGAAACCTGGCACAGATTACACCGTCGAATTATCATCAATAAAATCTAAAAACTTAAAAAAACTAAATTCTAGTAAACATCATTTTACAGTAACTTCTTTTCCAAAAATTACAAATATACTACCTAAAGACGGCACTAAAAATTTAGAAATTGATTTCAAAAAACCTATCCAAGTTTTTTTAGATAAATCCACGGATGATTTTTATGTTGATTTTTTTATCACCCCAGATATTCCTTTTAAAGTAAATAAGAAAGATTTAAATTTCGAAATTCTACCAACAGAAAAATTAAAAGCTGACACAGAATACACATTAGAAGCAGTTGTAAAAATAAAAAACCTGCAAAATGGACCTGTAGAGAAATATGTATCAGCATTCAAAACTGAACCTCCTAGACCAAAAAAATGGGCAAAAAATCATTCTGAAAGATTAGAACAAGCAAAAAGATATACAAAAGCAAAAATTACTGATGGTAAATATATAGATATAAACCTAACAAATCAAGTAATGTCTATTTTTGAAAATGGCAAAAACATTGACTCTTTTATGATTTCTACTGGAAAACCTGGAATGCGCACTCCTGTAGGAAATCACAAAATTTATAATAAATTTCCACGACCTTATTCAAAAAAATATGGTTTGTATATGCCAAATTGGATGGCTATTACACCAACAGGATCCCATGGAATTCATGAATTACCTGAGTGGCCTGGAGGATACAAAGAAGGACAAAATCATCTAGGAATTCCAGTTTCTCATGGATGTGTGAGACTAGGCGTAGGATCTGCAAAAAGAGTTTATGATTGGGCAAAAATTGGAACTCCTGTTATTGTCTACTATGGGAAAATTTAAGAAAATATTATTCTGAATATTTCTTAATAACTTTATCTATATATCTTCCAACAAAATTTTTTTGACCATATTTCCAATGAAAATAAGCTAACAATACTGTAACTAAAGCACCTAGCATATCTGCTATCAAATCTGTCATAGTATCTTCTAAACTATCCAATTGCATATGAGAACCTAATGATATGTCAATTAAAAATTCCACAACCTCCCAAAGGGCTCCTATTGAAAAAGCGAAAGAAAACGCAAATAAGCTAACTATACCATAAGATGTATTTATATTCTGCGCCTTAAATATCATTTGCAAAATAGCAAGTCCTATAAAACCAAAAATTACTGCACTTGTGCTGTGCAAAAATATATCCCACCACCAAAAACGCCCATAAAAATTGTGATTTTCACCTAGAAACAAAGAAGAAAACGTAAATAAAACTATAAACGCTGATAATAATTTTGGAATTTTTATATCATATTTATTTTTTAAAATTGTAGGAGTTGAAATTATAGCCATACCCAAAACACTGGTAAAAACATGTTGATAACTGCCAATAAAAAATAATGCGTAAAACAACTCCAGTAGCAAAATAATCCAAATTAATACTATATAAACTGAATCTTTAGTTATTGTAGAAATTATTTTGTAAATCATATTTCAATTTTATTTAAAAGTATTTCTCTACCCTTTAATTTAAGTGAACTAACCAGCACTATTTCAACATTTTCTGGGATTTCTTCTTGTACTAACCTGAATGATGCATGTAATTTTTTTTGATTTAATTTGTCAATTTTATTCATAACTATAATATAGGGATATCTATTTTCTTCCAGTACATTTATTATATCTCTATCAAATTCTGTTAATCCAATTTTTGCATCCAAAACAATTACAACTTTAGAAACATTAGCTTCACCCGATATAAAATACCACAAAATTAACTTTCTAAGTTTTTCTCTTCGTTTTTGTGAAATTTTTGCATATCCATATCCTGGCAAATCCACAAAATATACTTTATTTTCTACATCAAAAAAATTTATTTGCTGAGTTTTTCCTGGGGTAGATGACGATTTTACTAATTTTTTTTGTCCCAAAAGCATATTTATAAGACTTGACTTGCCCACATTCGATCTACCAACAAATGCATATTGTGGCTTATCGTCTGAAATTACGTTATGCGACCCGACAACGCCCATAACAAACTTTGCTTCATATTTATCTTTCATAAAAAATTATTATTTTTTGGTTAACATTTTACTTGTTGCATAATAAATAACGGCACTTATGACGACAAATACTATGATCAATTGTATTCTGTGAATCCATGACTGAGCTGTTGTAATTGAATATCCAAAAAAATAACCAATTCCTGTCCACTGAAGTGACCAACCCACACCTCCCAAAATATTATATAAATAAAATCTTTTTTTATCCATGCTAGAAATACCTGCAATAAAAGGTATAACTTCTTTGATGGCTGGTATAAATCTACCAAAAAATACACTTTTTGCGCCATGAGATTTAAAAAATTTATTTCCTCTTTCATAATTTGCGGGTGTAAGAACCCAAGAATCTTCACTTATCCATTTTTTACCATATCTGCGTCCCAAATAATAATTAATATTATCTCCAATAATAGCTCCGAAGCTTGCTACGATAATTATAAACCATATAGAAATATGATCATCAGTTGCTAGAGCACTAAGCGCAAGTATTATAGTAGAACCTGGTATAATTAATCCAAGTCCCAAAACTGTTTCTGCAAAAGCTGCAAAAAAAACAACTACGTATACATACATACCCATTTGAGAAACAGTCTCAACTAAACTACTCACTAAACTTTCCATAATTTATTTTCTTTTTTTGCGATAAAAATACAAAATCAACCCAAATATAACTAAAATTATAATACCGGTAGAAATATTACCTAAATACTTCTTTATAAGAGCTTCATTATCTCCTATGTAATAACCTACAATATCCAAAATTACAATCCAAATAAGAGCACCTACTGCAGTATAAAGTGTAAAAATTATTCCATTCATTTTAGCAAGACCTGCTGGAAAAGAAATGTATTGCCTAAATACTGGTATAAGTCTTCCCGTAAACGTAGACATAGCACCATGTTTCTCAAAAAAAGCATCCATTTTATCTAATTTTTCTACAGAAATAAATTTTTCCAAAAATTTTCTACCAAGTTTAAGCGCAATCAAATAATTCAACCAAGAACCTGCTATAGAACCTAATAAACCAAAAACTATTATAAGAAAAAAATTCATCTCCCCTTTAAAAGCAAGATAACCTGCTGGGATAATGACTACCTCTGAAGGAAACGGAAAAAAAGTACTTTCCAAAAACATAAGAAAAAAGATACCAAAATACCCCCAATCACCAGCAAGGGAAACTAAATAATTAATTATTTGATGTAGAACATCCATAGAATATATTTAAAACTTAAACATCTCATTAAACACAGTGTAACCTAAAATTCACCTAAATACAAGTTTTTACCCAAATTAACACTTTACAAAATCCACATTTTATCCTATAATTAATACTACTTAATTAGAAAATTATGCCCAAATCACTTAAAAAAAATAAAATTCATCTAAAAAAAATTCTAAAATACTACTGGATACACATTAAAAAATACAAAAAATTTGCAATAGGAGTTCAAGTATTTTTTATATTAGCATCAATTTCATCAACACTAGCAACACCAATTTTTTATAAACAAATAATAGACTTAATTTCTAACACAACTAACAGAGCATCTATATCCCACGAATTAATGTATTTACTAGGTCTTATTTTTCTAAATTCTATATTTTTCAATATTTTTTATAGACTTGGTGATTATACTTATACATATTTTGTAAGTAATGTAGCTAAAGAGCTTTCTTTTTTTACTTTTAATTCCCTACAAAAACATTCATTTTCTTTTTTTTCGGATAATTTCTCTGGAGCATTAGTTACAAAAAGCAAACGTTTTATTTATTCTTTTTACAATTTAACTGAACAATTTGTCTTTAGTATAAGCTTTAGACTTATAAGAATTTCTATATATATTATAACACTTGCAGTTTTTGCGCCTATACTTGCTATAATTTATGTGATATGGCTATTTATTTATTGTACAATTGTCTATTCATTTACAAAAAAACAAGCTCCTCTAGATCTAGCTGAGGCAAGTGCTGATTCAAAAGTAACATCTAGACTTGCTGATAATATAACGAATATACTAAACATAAAAATATTTGCATCTCAAAAGTTAGAATCTGAAAGATTTCTAAAAGTACTAAACACTGAAGAGAAAAAGCGAAGAACTTCTTTATATTTTAAAAATTTTCAAAACGTGTTACAAGGCTTGCTTTTTATGATACTTGAAATTTCTATCATGTACATTGCACTAAATAAATGGATTGATGGCGAAATAACAGCTGGAAGCATAGCAATTGTACAATTATATATAATAGGTTCTTTTGACGTTGTTTGGGGAATTGGACGCTCTATAATTTCAATTCAAAAATCACTCACCGATGCACAAGAAATGATAGACATCTTTGAAACAGAATCTGACATAAAGGATACAAAAAACCCTGAGAAATGTAAAATCAACAAAGGTGAGATTAAATTTGAAAATGTAACTTTTAAATATAAACAAAACAAAAATGTATTTGATAACTTTAATTTTAAAATACAAAGTAATCAAAAAATTGGTCTAGTAGGACACTCTGGAGCTGGAAAAAGTACAATTATAAATCTATTACTTAGGTTTGTAGATGTAAATTCTGGTTGCATAAAAATAGATAATCAAGATATAAGAAAAATTTCTCAGGATGACCTTAGAAAAAATATATCTTATGTACCTCAAGAATCTATACTTTTTCATCGCTCAATATATGAAAATATAGCTTATGGAAAACCGAATGCTAAGAAAGATGAAGTAATAGAAGCTGCCAAGAAAGCTCATGCTCACGAATTTATAGTAAAACTTCCAAACGGATATAATACCTTGGTTGGAGAACGTGGCACCAAATTATCTGGAGGAGAAAGGCAACGTGTAGCTATAGCTAGAGCAATGCTAAAAAATGCTCCAATTCTTGTACTAGATGAAGCTACCAGTGCACTTGACAGTATAAGTGAAAAGTATATCCAAGAAGCATTTGAAACTCTTATGAAAAATAGAACAACTATTGTTATAGCTCACAGACTAAGCACAATTCAAAGAATGGATAGGATAATAGTTCTTGATGATGGTAGAATTGTAGAAGAGGGGACTCATGAGAAACTTATAGGCAAAAATTCTGGAATATATAGCGAATTTTGGAAATCACAATCAAGCGAATTTCTTCGTGATTAGATTTTTAGAATCCTTTCAAAAACATATGTTATAATTAATATATTATTAACTATATTACATCAAATGTCCGAAACTTTATACAGAAAATACAGACCAAAGAACTTTGAAAATATTGTTGGTCAAAAACACATAGTTACAACTCTTTCTAACTCTATTAAAAACAATAGAATTTCTCATGCGTATTTATTTACTGGTCCAAGAGGAACTGGTAAAACTTCTATTGCTAGATTATTTGCAAAGGCTATAAATTGCACTGAACGAGATAATTTTTCTATAGCAGATGAAGTAACTTGCAAAGCATTTTCTAATGGCAGTGCTGTAGATCTCATAGAAATAGATGCTGCAAGTCATACAGGCGTTGATAACATAAGAGAGTTAAGAGAAACTATAACTCTCACTCCTACTTCTGCTCCATTTAAAGTTTATATTATAGATGAGGTTCATATGCTATCAACTGGTGCTTTCAATGCCCTACTTAAAACTCTAGAAGAACCTCCTGCACACGCTATTTTTGTACTTGCAACTACTGAAATTCATAAAGTTCCAGCTACTATTATTTCCAGATGTCAACGTTATGATTTTTCTCATATTTCGATTTCTGACATAATTACTAAATTGAAATTTATATTAAATAGTGAAAATATAGACTTCGAGGAAGAGGCTCTAGAAATGATTGCAATTTCATCTAACGGTGGTTTACGTGATGCAGAAAGTTTACTTGCTCAAACACTATCATTTATTAATTCCTCTCTCACCAAAGAATCAGTTTCTAAAGTTTTAGGAATTACTTCCCAAGAACAAGTTATATCCTTTATTGAGCAAATTACATTAAATAATACAGAACAAGATATTAAAATTATAAATGAAGTGGCTATAAAAGGATATAATTTAGAAATTTTTTTAACTTCTATTCTAACATCACTCAGAGCTCTACTT
>JALWEZ010000206.1 GCA_027039165.1 Candidatus Moraniibacteriota bacterium | reverse complement strand
TAAGATGATTATTTGAGTTGTGCAAGATTTTTGTTTGAAAAAAACTGATTTTTGTCAGTTTTTGGTAATATTTATTCCAAAATCGGCTTTCCTCTCCTATGTTTATACATCTCTTTTACTTCAAATCCCTCGTTTTTGTATGCTTTTATCACATCTTCGAGAGGGGCGTTAAAAAATTCCATTGATATTGCCTTTCTAAGAACTAGATAATTTTGAAATTCCGGAAAAACATTTGAATATTTAATAAACTGATCAATAACATTGTCGACCACACTTAATTCATTCTCATTTTCCATAAAATAATCTAAATACATTATTGTTGCTTTTGCATTAAAAAAATCTTCCGCTTTATAAAAATTCCATAATATTGGTTTATTATATTTCTTTATTGATTCAATAGCTGTTTGAAAAGCATTTTTTAAATCTTTTTTTTGAAGATAATAATATTCAATACCACAATATGCCTGAAGTGTTACAATCGGATTTTCATCAATTTTCAAAATTTGACGAACTCGTAAAAAAGATACAAGAATTTTTTTAGTTTAAATCTGTCATAGTCAATTTTTTGAAATTTGCGTGAAAAAAAGTAAAAATTAAGCTGCTATTTTCAATTTAGAGTTAATTTCGAATGAAAAAATGGAAATATTAGTCTGAAAAAATAATATATTGAAAAATTTATCTATTTTTCTTAAATATTTGGCAGTTCTGAACACATTGATAGCCAAAGCTCTTAATTTTTGCCCGAATCTCATTTTTTCTAATCCACGATATCTCAACCGTCGAGCACCGGTCATGTGGATAAATCGTGAGTTGGTCGCTTCTATTCCACTCCGATAACGATATTCCTCTTTAAATTCAATACTCTCTTCATATTGACGACGAATAAAAAACTTTATAGACTCTTTTCTATAAGTTATTTTTCTACCTTTTCTGCATTTCTTGGTCGGACAACTATCTGCAAAAGAACAATTGGCACAAGTTGATCTATACCATAATAGTGTTATACTACCCTTTTTATTATGTTTAATAACATCAGGTTTCTTATTCGATTGGCAAGATAATATTTCAAAACTATCAGAATCTATATTGAATTTATCAAATCCCTTTTTAGATGCTTTACCAGGTGTCGGTGATATTAATTCTACACCAAAATTCTTTGCTATTTCTTTATTTTTATCGCTACCATATGATGTATCTCCTGCAACTTTTTCCGATTTTAAACCTCGCTCTTGCATATCTTCCAAAGCAGGTTTAAGTGCTTGAGAATCATGTTTGGAAGCAGATTCGGTCTCAACATATGTAATCAAATTTAGATTGGGTTTGTTCTCATTAGTTTCTTCATTGCCCTTATCATTTTTACCATCATCTTTTTTATTCTCTTTAGAACTATAAGTCTCCATAATTTGGGTCTGGAAACCTTGACCTTTATGACCGTCGTAACCCGAATCAGGGTCAGATGGATTTTGTACACTATCGGAAGATACTTCCTTTGATGATTTTAACACTACTTGTTCATTTTCTACATAACACTGTTCGGAAAAAACTCTTAATAATAGTTTAAAACTTGTCATATTAGATACTACCGCTTCGCTTGAAAAAATACTGATTAATAAATACATATCATGGGCAAGTGTTGAAAGATTACGCTCGCTTTCAGATGGTTTAAGCTGACCAAAATATGAATCGTCAGATTTCTTTAAATACTTAGCTTGCATTTCGGATGATATCTCTGCATTAAATATTTCAATATGCTGACGCTTTAAATTCTTTAAAAATTTAATTATTGTTCTTCCCAATATTCTTATTCTACCAAGACGTGCCATATTAGAATGAACATGGACGGAATCAATTCGTTGTTTACTTACATTCACATTAAAATATTTAATTAAATGGTCGGTTGCAACAGTAAATATCTGCTTCGATAATCCTAATTTTACCACATAATTACGCATCGTCCAAAGTGTTTTCTCAGATATTACTTGATTATCTTCATCAAAACACTCAAGTGCAAAATGCCACTGTTCATTAAATGCCAACTCCTTTATCGTCTCAGAATCGGTTAAATCAAAAAATTGTTGTAATACTGTTGCACCTATTATTGAATAAAGCTCTTTAGTCGGACGACCACGATTAGAAGAATATAAATGAAATATTTGTTCCGCAGGTAACAAAGGTAAAATATGTTTTCGAAATACTCCAGCCCAAGAATTTTCTAATAACTTTAATTTTCGGGGAGAATACATATTTCTCCACGGTTCTAATCCGGGTAAATAACCTTGCCCCATATTTTTTATATTAATCATTTTAACCATCCTTTTCGGAGTTCAATTTCTTGTTTTGTTAGATTTCTGTCAAGTAAAAAATATGGATAACTACTACTTTTTTCAATTACTTAACCATTATTATTTTTTACGATTTTGTCAATTTTATGACTTTTAG
>JALWEZ010000205.1 GCA_027039165.1 Candidatus Moraniibacteriota bacterium | reverse complement strand
GGGCATGATAATTATTTAGAATTTATTTTGAAATATTTATATATTTTGTTTATTTTTCCACTTTTGTTTATAGTATTTTCTACAAATACCAATGCAGATGATGATAATCTCAATATTCGCATTACGGATAATTTCAAAGAAGAGATAAGAACAAAAAACCTAGTTAAAGAAAAAAGTGAATCAAAAATAATATCTAGAGAAACTACCCACACAACACCAAAAACATACAAAAATTTTATTGGAAATATTTCAGCTTATACCGCTTCAGCAGATGAATGTGGAAAAAGCGATGGCATAACTGCTTCTGGAAAGTTAGTAAAAGAAAATCATACTATAGCATGCCCCAAAGAATATAAATTTGGCACAAAAATCAAAATTGAGGGTTTTGGAACTTATGTCTGTGAAGATAGAGGTGGAGCTATAAAAGGAAACAAATTTGATATTTATATGAAAACCAAAACTCAAGCTTTTGCTTTTGGAAGAAGGTATTTAAAAGTAACTATTAATACTATAAATTAATTTGTATAAGCATATTTTATAAGTTATACTGAGATAGAACTTGCCAAACATTGCAATATCTTCTATCTATGAAAAAAATATTCAAAAAACTAAATTTTTCAAAAACCCAAAGTTATTTACTCTACTTATTTGTGTTAATCCTTCCTCTTAAGACAGTGTTTATTCTGCGCGAAGTGTTTTTTGGAAGAGAAAAGTGGCACTACGGCACAATAAGTTTATATTTATCTGATATAGTACTCACACTTTTTTTGATTCTTATTTTTTTTACTTCTTACAAAAAATTACTAGAATATTTTAAAAAAAATAAAACATTAACCACACTCTCTTTTTTATTTATACTTTATATTTTTTTTTCAATTTCATATTCACTAGACAAAGCACTAGCATTTTATTTTTCTATTAAAATACTTCTTGCATTTTGCTTATTTTTTGTATTGCAAATCACTAAATTCAACACAAAAACACTCTATATCACACTTATTATAAGCACACTTTTTCAAAGTATAATTGGATTATTTCAATTTATAACTCAAAGTACTTTTTCTTTTAAATATTTAGGATTAAATCACTATGATGTGTGGCGTGGTGGCACTTCTATCATAACTTCAGAAACTGGTAGATGGCTCAGAAGTTATGGTGGACAAAATCATCCAAATATACTAGCTATTTTGTTACTTACTAGTACAATTATATCCATTTACATTTTTGTATCTTTTGCAAAAGAAAAAAAATATTTATTTAATAGTTTTTTATTACTTTGCATTACCTTTTTTTATACAACTATACTGTTTACATTTTCTAGAAATATTTGGCTAGCCCTTTTTATATCAACGATTTTTATATCTATTTTTTTGTTTTTTTATTCTCAAAAATTTCTCAAAAAATTATTCTCTATAATCATTTTAATATTTTTTACTTCACTTACAATAGTTTCTATATACAAAGATTTATTTTTTGTACGCATAAATCACGACACATTTAAATCTCATAATTCTATTTCAGATAGAAAATTATACATAACCCAAGCAAAAACCTTGATAAATAAACATACTCTACTCGGCACAGGAGCAGGAAACTACACAAATTCAATTTTTAATTTAGAAAACAGAAAACTCGCTATTTGGCAATATCAACCAGTGCATAATTTCTATCTCCTAGTTTTTGCAGAACTTGGCTTTATTGGTGGATTTTTGCTTCTTTTGTTTATATTTAATGTATTATTAAAAATATTTTATTTAAAAAATAAAATAACGTTTGAACAATTCACAATCTTTCTAGTTCTTATTTTATTCTTATTCACCTCTCTTCTTGATCACTTTTTGTGGACTTCTCATATTGGATTATTTTTACTTTTTTTGTTTTTGGGACTTTTTGTGAAATCTACAGCTTCAAAAAACTGAAAAATCTATCTAGACTATTTTCCATCCTCCATCTTCTTGAGAAATAATTTTACCATTTATTTCAAAACCACTTGCAAGTTTATGTCCTCCACCCCCAAACATTCTAGCAATTTTTGAAACATCTATATCTGTATCACTTGGAGCACGGATATTTCCTCTTATCTTATTTTCATCTATCTGAAACAAAAGAAGTGATGCTTTTACCCCTGGTACAGTTGCCAAAATACTTGCAACTTCTTTCAATTCTTCTCCTGTTAAATTTTTACCATCTAAATCTTCTTTAGTTATTGCGCTTACAATCAGTCCCTCTTTCTCAAAAAGTTTCGCTTTTTCTAAAGCTCTTCCCCACATATTCAAAGTTTTTATTTTTTGATTTGCAAATGTTGCACCAACTATTTTTGAAATATTAGCTCCTTGTTTTACAAGTTCTGCAGAAGCATCTAGAGTTCTTGAACTGGTATTACTATACTGAAAAATTCCAGTATCCCCTATTATACCTGTTAAATAGGCTATTGCTACAAATTGAGAAATTTTTTTTCTTTCAAATTTTGCAAAATGATAAAGAATTTCAGAAGCTGATGAAAAACTGGCATCAACTATATTAATATCTGTTTTCAAGGTTATGTCATGATGATGATCAACTACAGCAACCACACAGTCTTTATTTAATTTTTCAATTATTTTATCAAATCCTCTCTCTACACTATCACATCCAATAGCTAAATCAAATTTAGAAAAATCTAACTCATCTGGATGTGCAAATTCATTTTTACCCAAAACAGCCTCCAAAAACTCAGGTTGTTCGTTGAAACAGCCCAGGGTAACATTTTTATCATAATTTTCTTCTATATATCTTTTAAACCCAACTACACTACCACAAGCATCTGGATCTGGTCTATTGTGTGCAAAAAGCAGTATTTCTTCTGCATGTTTTATAGAATAACTGAGTGTATTAAATTCTTTCTGAAATATCTTGAGTTGCATCAATAAATGTTTAATCTTATTTAAAATTCATTATTTTTTGTGATATATTCTAGTTCATCTACATTTTCTCCAACGTCACTATAGACAAATAAAATTTTTGGCAATACTTTTAAATGTAATTTTTTGTGTAATTTTTTTTGTAATAATCCCCTTTCATATCCCAAAGTTTTCATAACATAATCTTTTTCTTTTGTTGGAAAAACAGTTACAAAAATCTTAGTTTGAGAAAAATCAATAGAAGTATCCACCTTTGGAATAGTTGCAAAAACTCCTGGTTTTAAATCCACAATTTCACTCACAAGTCTTGTAATCTCATGTTTAATCATGGAATTTACTCTCATCATTCTTTCCGTCATATTTCTTTATATATTACTAATTTGTGTCCTTGGCAGGAATCGAACCTACATCTAATCCTTAGGAGGGACTTGTTCTATCCGTTGAACTACAAGGACTTTCATATGATATTTAATCATACCCTACTTTTAAGTATTATACAAGCAAAAGCAAAAAGTAGCAAAAATTTACTCCAAATCTTTGTCTATTTCAATTAATTTACTAATTAGTTTTTTTCTAATATCTTTGGCATAAGGATTAAATTTTTGAATTGTTTCAAAAAGCTCTCTAGTATTTAGCGCAGTATCAACATGCAAATTATAAAGTATTCTATAAGAGTAAGTTTTAAGTTCATCATCTACTAGATCAAAACATTTAAGTCCCTCCCCTATGAAATGAGTAAGTGCTTGAATTTTTGCTGTTCTTTTGTCATGTTCACAAGCGTCCATTTTAATCACATCAAAATTTATACCCTCAAAATCTAAATTTTTTATATATTTTACAATATTATCTACATTTTCCTGCGAACAAGAAACATTTGACAAAACAACTTTTAAATCATCCAGTTTTTTCTCTATGGATGGAACACCAAACATTGGATGAGTTCCAATTATTTCATTTTCTGGAAAATTTTTCTTCAAAATGTCAAGTGGATACACTTTCACAGATGACACGTCCATTATTATAGACTTTCTAGATATGAATTTTTTAAGCTCTTTTATAGAATCAAGTAAAAACTGCACAGGCACACAAAACACCACAAAATCAACGTCTGGAAAACTTTCTTTTTTAATTCTTTTATTTTCATCTCTTAAAAGAATTTTTATATTTTCTTTTTTGCCACCAAAATTCGTACTTACTTCTTTTATTTGACTTCTATTGTGAATATATATTTCAAAATCTCTCGAAAGTATATCTGCCATAAGTCTCCCAAATATACCATAACCAACAATCAATATTTTTTTCTGCATATTCTTTAAATAAAATAATAATTAACATCTC
The DNA here is from genome assembly GCA_027039165.1 of Candidatus Moraniibacteriota bacterium. Taxonomy (GTDB): domain Bacteria; phylum Patescibacteriota; class Minisyncoccia; order Moranbacterales; genus JALWEZ01. The sequence continues at coordinate 3,329 of JALWEZ010000205.1, read as the reverse complement.
ACACTTCAAAATCTATAATCTGAAGTTTTTATATATTCTCCACTCCTCACAGCATTATTTATTTCTTCATCATCAACTGGATCGTAATGAGGTGTTACAATCCAAATTTTTTTCTTATCAACTTTTGCTATCTCCTCTTCTATCTTATCAGAAATATCGTGTGCATCTCTCAATTTCATCTCAGGCTCTAATACTAGATGAAATTCTACAAAATTCTTACTTCCATCTGTTCTAGTTTTTAACCAATGGAAGCTATGCACTTCTGATTGCATATTTATAATTTGCTCAATTTTTGAAATAATTTCATTACTAAGTGCATGATCAAGAAGTACAAAAATTCCTTCTTTTATAATTTTAACAGCTGAAATTATCATATAAATACCTATACTAAACCCAAAAATCGAATCCAAAAAACTCCACTTAGTAAAATAAATAAACAAAAGAGCAATTAAAATAGACACATTAGTAAAAAGATCCATTTTGTAGTGAAGCGCATCTGATTTTGTAACTAGATTATCCGTTTGATTAGCAATTTTTTGTAAATATCTCACTAAGAAAAAAGTTATAAAAATTGAAAAAATCATCAAAATCATAGAAGATGTAAGCATGGAAATTTCACTTTTATTTATAAGCTTTATGATTGCTTCATACAAAATATATAAACTAGATACAATTACAACAACTCCTTCAATTACGGAAGCAATTGCTTGAACTTTTCCTTTTCCGTATTGAAATTGTCTCGTAACACTTTCTTCTGCCTTTTTTATAGCCCAAAAATTAAAAAAGGATATAGCCACATCCAATAACGAATCTAGTGCTGAGACTAACACTATCAGAGAACCTGAAAAAACTGCTACAAAAATTTTAACAGTAGTCAGAAACATTGCAGTTAAAGTTGCAACAATTGTACCCTTTTTTTGTAGTGACATTTTACTCATCTAAAATTTTTTATCTAATTCCCAATTGTTTATTGTGTCAGAAGCTAAATTATCAAGAGAAGGCATTATAGAAGATTTACTAACCCCTTCTTTTCGTAATATATCCACAACTTCATCTGCATGTTCTTTTTTTAGTGTCACCTTTACCAAAATATTCTGATTTATTAATATTTCCTTATTGCTATTTAAATATTGCTCAACTTTTTGCTCTATACCTATCCATTTTCCAGTTTTTCTGTGAATTTCTACACCATCCGAGCATTCTGTAAATAAGGCTTGTTGAGCTCTTAAATAATCATTTCTATTTCTAGGTTGTTCATGAATTTTTATATTCCCATATTCTTCTTTAAACATTTGAGATCCGATATTCAATGCCCAAACGCAAATTTTTTGCGCTTTTTTACATCTTCCACTTGGCTCACAAGCAAAATAAGCTGCAGTTATAGGATTTACCGTCCAATCTAATAATCGCGTTGGTATACCGTGATGTTGAGCAACACATGCAACATCCAAAAATTCAGAAAAATTACAAGTTTTTTGGACACTACGCTTATTTGCCCATTCTACTGGATAACCAAAATCATGCAAACTATCTCTAAACCGTCGCATTATATCATTCTCAACTTCAATATACAAATCTTCATAGCTTGGCAAATTCTCCAATTTTACTCCTGATTTAATCAATAATTCCTTTTTATTCTTAATTTGTGACTCTATTATTCTATTATTTCTCCAAGCACTTGGTACAAGTCTCCAGTCTGCATTAGAATTTCCCCGAAAAATCCATTCATCTTTCAATTCAAAAGCACTATTATTTGGCAAGATATGAGTTTGATTCCAATGTTTCTGTGATAATCTCAAAAAATCAATAAACTTTCTAGGATTATCTTCCACTTCACTAACTAAACAATAAGAATTATTTTTATTCATAAAAAACCATAAAAATATCAATAATACTTGTATTGTATCATCTTTCTAACTTAGTACAAAATATTTTTTATTTTCAAAGTAAATCTTCTAGATTTATATCATTTCTTTTTAAAATTCTATCAAAACGTTCTTTGTCCTCTTGAGCTTCTTTTTCCCAACGTTTCCTATCTTCCTCATCCTCTGCATCTGTAGAATAATCTTGCCCCAAATACTCAGCCACAAATTCCAAATCATCCTCGTATTCATCATAATCCTCATAATTTCTAGCTTTTATCCTATATTGTACTTCTTCTATAGTGTCCTCATCTATTAAATTTTTCTCAAATTCAAAACCAGTTTTTTGAGCACTCATAGTATCCATAAGCGAAAAATCTTCATTCTCACGGTTTTTTGTATTTATTGAAACTTCTTTATTTAATTTATCTATTTTACGCAAAAAACTTACTCCAACATTTTTTACTACTACAGCTCTCCAAATTTCATTTTCAAAAGCTTCTTCCCCAGCTAATTCAAATAATCTCATTTGAGCATCAGATTTAAAATCAATATCATATTTATCCAATATTCCTCTAAGAACAGGATGACTTTTTATTGCAAAAAACCTTCCAGCTCTTATGTCTTTTTTTAGCATTTTTTCATCATACCATTCAGGAAATGATTTTTTACCATCAATTTCCAAAAAGTTTATATTTCTAGTTTGTACACGTTTTTTATTTTTACTTTCTTTATGGACAAATATATTCACATAACCCTCGTGAATCATTTTTTTTACTCTTGTGTCTAAATAATTTATATTAATTCCAGGATATTTATCCTCTATATCACTAGGAGTAATACCTGGAGCAAAAAAATCTTCAAGTCTCACCTCTGTCATATCTTCAACTGGTGCTGAGTATCTAATAGAATTATCCTCTTTTCCATTTTTCAAAATTTCGTTTATCCTATCCATCTGATCTGCATACCTTCTTTTGTAAAAGTCAAATTGATTATTGTAACGATAGCAAGTTGTAGTATTTGTTTTGTTTTTTTCTCCTTCATTTTCTTGAGACAAAAACCAAGCATACCCATTACACTCGTAAAAACTCATCAACCTATTTTTTGTATTTTTTGACACGTGAAACTTATCCATGAACTCACTATCGGACATTTCAAGTATTTCTTTATCAAAAACAACTAAATTTGGATTATTTTTAAATTTTTCAGGAATAAAATCATATGGATTTTTATATTCAATTTCTTCCGAAGAAATTTTTAGAGGTTCAAGTTCAAAAACTTCCTGGAGACCATTTTTGATCTTTCTTATGATCTCATTATAAGTTATTAATTTAATATCTACTTCAGGATATTCTTCTTTAAAATCTCCAAAAGTCTTAAATATTTTTTTTTCACTATCTAAATCCAAAAAATTATTTTTAAAAAAAAAATATTTTTTTTCATTTATTTTTTCTGCGCTTTTTTCTT
>JALWEZ010000204.1 GCA_027039165.1 Candidatus Moraniibacteriota bacterium | reverse complement strand
TATGCAATTAGGTATTTTTTCATATTTTCTTATATTTATGTGGATATATTCCATTATACTACACTTTTTGTAGAAAAATAAACTGGATAAAAAAAACGAATTGAGTTATGATAAATATATAATAAAAAATATTATGACAAAATCACAAACAACTGTTAGAATACCTCCTCACTCAGAAGATGCTGAACGTTCTGTGCTTGGAGCTTTAATGCTCGACAAAGAAGCTATCACAAAAATTGCAGATATTTTAAACGTGGAAGATTTTTATTTCAAAAAACATGGTCTTTTGTATGAAGCAGCTATTCATCTTTATGGAAATAATGATCCTATAGATGTTTTAAGTATTGCAAATATATTGGAAGAAAGAGGTTACATTGATGAAATTGGAGGAGCTGCGTCTATAGCGGAGTTAGTTTCAAGTGTGCCAAGTGCTTCAAATATTGTTTACTACGCAAAAGTAGTCCAAAAAAAAGCAGTTCTCAGAAAGCTTATTTCTGCAGCAGCTGAAATTGGTGAGATGGGATACAATGAAAGTGAAGAAATTGATAAATTATTAGACGAAGCCGAACAAAAACTTTTTTCTATTTCTCAAAAATCAATAAAACAAGAATTTACACCTATTAGAAAAATTTTAGGAGAAGCTTTTGATAGACTTGATGAACTTCACAAAAACAAAGGCGAGATGCGTGGAGTAGCTACTGGCTTTACAGATTTGGATAAATTACTCTCTGGATTTCAAAAATCTGATTTACTCATTCTTGCAGCACGTCCTTCTGTTGGGAAAACCTCTCTAGCACTAGACATTGCTAGACAAGCTGCTACTCAGTTTAATGTGCCTGTTGGAATTTTTTCTCTAGAGATGTCCGCTGACCAGTTAGTTGATAGAATGATAGCTGCAGAGGCAAATATAGATTTATGGAAACTGCGGACTGGAAACATGAAAGATTCTGATTTTGCAAAAATGAATGAAACAATGGGAAAACTCTCAGAAGCACCAATTTTTATAGATGATGCTTCTAGTGCAAACATCATGGAAATGCGCACAATGGCAAGACGCTTACAATCAGAACATGATTTAGGACTAATTGTAATTGATTATTTGCAACTCATGGAAGGACGAAGTAATGAAAACCGCGTTCAAGAAATTTCTGAGATTTCTAGAGGTCTCAAAAACCTTGCAAAAGAATTAAATATTCCAATCCTTGCTCTCTCTCAGCTTTCTCGTGCAATTGAATCTCGCACAGATCAGCGTCCAAAACTTTCCGATCTTCGAGAGTCTGGTTCTATTGAGCAGGATGCGGATGTAGTAATGTTTATATACAGAGAAGATCGAGTAAATCCTGACACAGAAAACAAAGGTATGGCTGATATAATCGTAGCTAAGCATCGTAATGGACCAGTTGGAAGTGTTCCTATGTTTTTCAAAGAAGAATCTGCGTCTTACAAAACACTTGAACAAATTCATACAAATTCTGAAAACTCTAACTAAAAATGTGTTATAATATAGACTAGTAATTATATAAAAAAGAAAAATGAAAGATTTGCAAGAAGTTTTTAATGATTTACAGGAAGTAAAGAAAGAAATGAAAGAAATTCGTAAAGAATACAGAGATGCACTATCTCACAACTCAGAATATGCTGATTTGATAGAGCAAATAAATGACTTAAAAGAAGAAAAAAAACAACACGAAATGGTAGCTCAACGTGACATGGGATCTCGCTGGGAGCAACTTGAGGATTTAAAAGTTGAAGAAAAGTCTCTAAAAGAAATGATTTCTGATATTTCACTTACAAATCTCATGAAGGGAGAAACTGTAGAGGTTAGAGATGCTTATGATTCTTTGTATGAACCAAGTTATACAGTATCATTCAAAAAAACAAGATAATTAGATGAAAAAAAACAGTAATTCAGAAAAATTTTTAGTTTCTGTAATTCCTTTGGTACACATACCACTCACCAAAGATCAAGAATTTTTTTACTCTTCAAAGAACCATATACCCTTTGGTTCTTTTGTTAATATTCCTATAGGAAAAAGAAATGTAAAAGGCGTAGTTCTTGATTCTAGTGAGGATTTTTCACAAGTTGGCAAGATAAAATTAAAATCTATAAAATCCGTGATAGAAGAAAGTTTTATAACTAAAAAACAGTATGAATTAGCAAAGTTTATTTCTACTTATTATTTAACTCCACTAGGACTCGTAATAAAACATTTTTTACCAAGCATAACCACTCCTAAAAGAAAAGAAGCTCCCAAAAAACAAATTTTATTAGGCACTCCAACTATTCCAAAAATAGAAGCCATTTGCGTAGGTGATGTAAAAAAAATATTAGTCAAACAAAAAAATTGCATGCTTAGCACAACTTATAATGCGTTTTTTTTAGAATTTTTAATCATCCTCATTAAAGAGGAGTTTCAAAAAAGAAAAACTGTCGTCTTGTTTGTGCCAGAGAGAATTTTAATTC
>JALWEZ010000203.1 GCA_027039165.1 Candidatus Moraniibacteriota bacterium | reverse complement strand
CGCAAGCACCCTCCAACCTTTTAACTTCTCATCATATTCTGGATAATCTGCAAAAATCTCTCCTTTATAATCAAGCCTCACCTCCACATCTTGCTTCTGCGTTGGATAGAGGTATATCACTGGTTTAAGTGCTGGCGGATCATAATCTTTATCAACACATTTCCAGCTACCGCAATGCATGCCATCAGGAAGAGGACCGCAATCTCTAGTCATCATTTTTCCTTGAGATTCACAAGAAATTTTCATTTTGATAGGAGGTAAATCATTTAATGCTTCAATGCCCAAAAAATTTGGTATATATCCTTGTTTTGTAAAAAATATCCAAAGAGATACAAAAGTTGTAGCTATAATGGTTATTATTATCATTAATAAAACTACTATAAGTTTCCTAGAAACACTTTTTTTCTTTTTGATTTTAGCTTTTGGATTATCTGTATTATTTTCATGATTTTTATTGTTCATAAGTTTTAAACTAGTTTTTATATTTTTTATTATATTTTTATTCCATTTCTTCCTTCTTTTCTTTTAGATAATGCGTAAAGCCTTCAAATATTTCTACAATAAGCTGAAAAGGTGTTTCTATAAAAAAGTCCATAGTAAACACAAACACATTTACAGAACTAAACTTCTCTGAAATCCATTGTCCAGTATGTACTATAGGCATAATTAGTAAATCTATAAAAAACCCTTTTGTTGTAGAATTTTTTGGAGTTATGAGCCATTTTTTTGCACGATTTCTAATTCTTAAACCAAAATAACTCACGATACTCAAGAAAAGTAAAAACAATCCTCCGCCTACAATATTAAATTTAAGTAAAACAAGCGTCCAAATAATTCCACCAAAAATTGCAATAAAAATTATAATGTAAATTACTCCCAATATTATACCAATCAAGCTTTTTTTTCTTTTCTTCCAAACTTGAAGTTTTGGTAAATCCGCTTTTCCATTTATTATTTCTATGATACTACTGATTGTATATTCTTTTGAATCTTCTTTTGGTAATTTAATAATACGAGTTACTACAAAAAGCAAAAGCGGATGAAATGTTATATTTATACCAAGGGCTAACTTATTTATATGATCCTGTGTTAGTAGATCATAAGGAATTTCTATAATAAAAGCTAAAAGTATCTTAGTTAAAAATATGTATATAATCATACGATTCACACTTTTTACAATCACCTTCTTTTCTTGTTTGTATTTCCATGTCAAAAGCGAAGAAATTTGTTCTTTTATATTTTCTTCTGTAAGAGCTTCATGAGTCCACAACTCTGGTTGCTTATCTACTGATTCTTTTATGAGAGAAAAATAAATAGCATAATCTCTAAGTTTGTAAGTAATACGCCAATTAAGCGGATTTGACATATTTTTCTCTATTTCTGACTCGTATAATCCAAAATTTGCAGCAACTTCTGCAATGTACTCCTCATCTATTTGATTACTATTCCAATTAGGATGATTTAGCAACCAAAGCCTATAAAATAAACTTGGTTCATCGTACCTTAAAAGACTTCTGTAGCACGCTATATAAGTTTGAATATCTTTTTCTTCTTGCGTGATTTTTTTTGCGTCTTTTATGTTTATTAAATTACGAATTGTAAGATAAAAAGCATCTGCTGTGGCAGTGGAAGTTACAGGAGGAAAGAGATATTCTTCAATTTCAGTAGCTTCTAAGTTCAAAATCTTAGCAGATACTCTCATCATATCAAAAGAAGACTTAGAGCAATACTCTCTAAGAAGACCATATTTATAGATTATCTTTTCTATATCATCTATAATCCTTACTGGAAGTGTGTTGTTTGGCAGGTAACCCGCTCTTACAAGCTCTATTATTAAAACTCTAGATATATTAGTTTTCCTAAATGACTCATGATGCAATCTTTTGATTATCCTCTCTATCGCACTACGCCTTATAAGATGCTCTTCTTTGTAATCAACTGAATTACGCATCTTTTCATAAAGAGACGCAAGTTTACTAGCTATATTGTCTACAGATATAACTTCTTCATTGAGACCAACTTTAAATCTAGTTTTTATAGTAGATCTTGATTTTAATCTATCTATTAATTGTTTTATTTGTGGTGTAACATCCATATTTATATAATACTGCAACTGCACAATAAATCAAGTCCAACTCAAGTAACTATTCACGTTTATCTGCTAGCAATTGATAGTTATTACATTTTTTTGATTAGGTAATTCTAATAATGCTTTGAGATTTGTTGGTAAATCCTTATTTCTGAGTTTGAGTGTTTGGATGATGCTCATGTTGACGGCTTGGATTTGGGCGCCTAAATTACTTCTGCTGCCACCAGAAATTTTGCGTTGTACAACAAATAGTCTGATTTGCCTTTCGGCGTGATTATTAGTAAGGGCGACATTTAAATAAAGCAGTGCTGTAATTAAATTTGAACCCTGATTTTTGATTCTAGTTTGGACTTGCACAGTGTCTTTTTGCTTGTACTTTCTTCTGATAAT
>JALWEZ010000202.1 GCA_027039165.1 Candidatus Moraniibacteriota bacterium | reverse complement strand
ATTCAAAAGTCTATCCTGTTGCTGATGGTGTTGTCGTAGATACAAGTAAAAATGGTTGGACTTGTGGTGGTACAATAAACTATGCTTTATTGGTTCGTCATAAGATAAATGACGAAAATGGTACTGCGTTTGTAGCACTTTATGGACATATGAAGGGGATAGGTGATGAATACAGTAAAGGTGATAAGATATTAGCTACAGATTCCATTGGTGTAATTGGTAGCTATCCTTGTGGTGGAGATCATTTACATTTCAGTATATGGCCAAATAAAAGTACCAAGCCAACTGGTAATTATGGATTGGTTTTTTATTGAGGAACTAAGGACGATCCTAATGCTCCGTGGCCAAAAGATTATGGACAAACATATCCAATAAAGTTTCTGAAAGAACACGAACCATTTAAAGAATCTGAAAAGCGTGCTTTTTTCTACAACGGACTTGCTTGGAGAGGAAGCTATGCTTGTCAGGATCAAAGAAATGAATTCTTTGAAGCTGAGAAAAGAGATGGTGGTATTTTTCTTACGAAAAATTTATCAAAAGAGGCTGATGACAATCAAGTATGTATTGTTGCTGAGTCTATTTGTGATATATATGGTGCGCCACGAGAGTGTACTGCAGAAAAACCAATAGAAGAATTTGACGGAAAAAAGGAGTAAAAAATGAAGTCAATTAGTTTAGTACTGGCTACACTTTTGTGTGGCTCGGTTAATGTGAATGCTGATTCATGTGAATCTTTCAAAATTGTTGGAGATAGCACAAAAACGCTAAATCCTGGTCCAGATACTAGTCACAATGGTGATAATGGTTCTGGTAATAATAGTTCTAAAGATGACGATGATGTGTCTATAAAAAGTTTTTATCTGTCTTTGACAGATGGGAATTATAACAAACACACAATCGAGAAAACTTTAGAGCCTGGGCAGAGTTTTGCGATCTATGGAGAAGGAAAGGTGAAAAATAAATCTTCTCACAAGATAGATAATGTGGATATAGATTTCCGCATAGATCATGGTAAAAACTTTGATAAGCGTGATACCAAGATTGATGAGGATAAGCCAAATATCAAAGCTCATAAAACTGTTACAAAACACACGGGTTCAGTAAGTGTGAAACTACTTTCTAACGCAAGTAAGGTGGTAGTTACAGGGAGTAGTGGCAGTGAGACATTTGATGTTGTGGATAAGCAAGCAACTGTTTATTTTTTCATGGATGTGGAAGGTGGAGATGATAGAGATATTTCATCTAATGCATCTTCTCACAATGAATATGGAAAGCTTGTAATTCATGTAAAAATTCCAGCGCCTGAAGAATTACCAGCAAATAGCAACGGTGCAAGAACTGTTATGCGTTTTTATAATTCAAAATATAAAGCGCATTTCTATAGCACTAATTGGAATGCTTTTATCGGTAGTAAATACGGCGATTGGGACAGAGCAGGTACGGTATTTAATGCTTTTGAAACTCAAAAGCCTGGTACAGTTCCGCTTTACTATTGTTGGACAGGTTCTACTCATGACTATGAGATTGACATCAATAAAGTGGGTGATCATGCTCCTTGTCAAGAAGCTGTGCAAACGCTTTTTTATGTGTATCCAAATCAAGGAAACACGCAACAAGCAGAGCATAGAACTCCAGTTTATCTGATGTATAATCCAAAATTGAACAGTCAAATTCTTGCAAATGGCTGGAGTGATGTGGAAAATCTAAGAGATAATCATGGATTTAAGTATTTAGGAGGTCCTTTATTCTGGGCACCAAAATACAGAACATTGCCAGCGCAAGATGTTCAGATTGGGATTGGAAATGATGTTGTAATCACTACTAATGGTGGCGATACATCCTCAGATTACAAAAATAGTTCCTGTTATAAAGCAGGATATCATAATATAGAGGATTGTATGAAACTAATCTATACAATTTTAGATTAGTTATCTTGCAAATTTGCATGTATTAGATACAATCAGCACTCTTGATTATAGTTGTAAAATTACAATTCTTAATTAAGAGTTTTTTATTTTTACGAGGAGTTTTTGGTGTAATTTGGTGTAATTATGATAAAATTTGACAAGAATTACATTATGATATATACTAACAATAGTACAAAAAAACAATTGTACAGATTAACAATTTGGAGGTGTGACATGTAATAGTTATTTTTCGGTTAAAAGTAAATTAAGTGGGTGAAGACCTTAAAAAAGCATAGAAGAAATTCAAAAAAAAACAATAAAAAAGGAAAAATTATGCTAAACTTAAGAAAAAATACAAAAAAACTATTTATTGGAGTCGCTACTATAATGGCTATAACTACCGTAGCAAATGCTACAGATACAAATGCTACAAAAAATCACATGACAAATACTACAGAAAGTATTATGGCAACACGAACATCTGATTTAAATGTTGAATCAATAGCTGCAAATTCAAATGGAGATGTGTGGGTTAAATTTGATAATGATTTTAAAAAAGATACATGCAGTGATAAATTTGGATTTCGTTTTGTAGCAAAAAATGATAATGGTATTTTTTTTAGAGCCTTATTCAATGCACAACAATTAAATAGAAAGGTTCAAATTATGTATGAACCATCTACTACTCCAGATGCAAATAGTACTCATTGTAAGTTAGCTAAAATAATGGCAGTAATTTCAAAGTAATACGATAATAATCATCAGACCACTCAATAACATTTGGGTGGTTTTAAATTTGTTTAAAATGGGCGTAATTTTACAATGAATTTTATTGTGGTATAATTCATACTGAAGAGTTTTAAATAATAAATTTAGATGAAAAACAAGAAACATGAAAGTTATAAAGATTTGATATGGATGCTGGCAATTACTGATTTTAAGCTTCGATATCAAAACTCTGTACTTGGTTACATATGGGCTCTATTGCAACCTCTTATGATGTTTGCTATTTTGAATTTTGTGTTTTCTTCTATATTTGCGCCAAATGGTGAAATAGAGTATTATGCACTAAAGCTTATAACGAGTCTTATGCTTTTTACTTTTTTTGCAGATGGTACTACTGCAGGACTTAGATCTCTGGTTGCTAAATCACAGCTAGTTACAAAAATTTATGTGCCTAGATGGACTATTATCTTAGCTTCTAGTTTAAATGCTCTTATGATTTTTTTGACTAACTTGGTGATAATTATAGGGTTTTTTGCTTGGTATAAAGTTTTACCTACTATTAGTGCTATTACTATGTCTTTTGTGTTTATAGTAGTTCTATATCTTTTGATTTTGGGATTTTCTTTTTTTACGGCTACTTTGTTTGTGAAATTTAGAGATTTAGAAAAAATTTGGAATGTAGTAATTCCTGCTATGATGTATTCTGCTCCGATAATTTATCCTCTAGAGTTGTTACCTGAAGAATATCATAAATATATACTACTCAATCCACTGGCTTTTATAGCACACTTCAATAAAGAAGCTCTTATAAATAATCATTTTGCAACTGTTTCTCAATACATCACTTTTTTTACCATCGTTATTGTATTTTTTGGGCTTAGTATCTGGTCGTACAATAAACAATCTAGAAAAATTGCTGAATATATATAAAAATATGAGTAAAAAAACTAAAAAGAAAAAAAAGCTAGAAGAAAAAAATACGATAATAAGAGTAGAAAATGTCTCAAAGTTTTTTCGTGTTCCTCATCAAAAAATTGATAGTTTAAGAGGAATGTTTGTAAGTGTATTTAGCAAGAAAACATATGAAGAATTCGTGGCTCTTGAGGATATTTCTTTTGATATAAAAAAAGGTGAGTTTGTGGGTATAATAGGAAAAAACGGTTCTGGAAAATCTACACTTCTCAAAATTCTTGCGGGTGTTTATATGCCAGACAGTGGAAAAGTGGTGATAAATGGCAGAATATCGCCGTTTCTTGAGCTTGGAATAGGATTTAATCCAGAGCTTTCTGGAAGGGATAATATTTATTTAAATGCAACGATTTTGGGTTTAAATAGGAGAGAAATTAATGAAAAATTTGATAAGATTGTTGAGTTTAGTGAAATAGGACGGTTCATTGATCAAAAAGTCAAGAATTATTCTTCCGGGATGCAATCAAAACTCGCTTTTAGTGTGGCAATTCATGCCAATAGAGAAATTTTACTTATGGATGAGGTTTTGGCCGTGGGTGATGTTGCTTTTCAAAAAAAATGCCTAAATATCTTTGAAAACTATAAAAATCAAGGAAAAACTGTAGTATTAGTTTCTCATGCGATTGATACAGTTGAAAAGTATTGTGATAAAGTTGTCTATTTGAGTAATTCAAAGATTAAAAAAATAGGCTCATCAAAAGAAGTTTGTGATGAATTTTTGAGGGATAATTTAACGAAGGAGCAGTTAAAAGAGATGAAACAAAATGAGGGAAACTGTATTTGATTTATTAAAACCAAGTGTATTTAAATGTATTTAATTTTTAAATTTATGAAAGATAATGAAAATAAGGTTGTATGTATTCTGGGAATGCATAGGAGTGGCACATCTATGTTAACTCGTCTTTTAAATATATGTGGACTTAATTTAGGTGATGAAGATAACATAATGACAGATAGTTATGAAGAAAATAAAAAAGGACATTGGGAAAATATAAATATTTTAAATATAAATAATTCGATTTTAGAGATATTTGGAGGAACGTGGGATAATCCTCCAGTATTTCCAGATTCGTGGGAGAATGATGATAGGTTAATTGACTTATACAAAAAAGCAGAAGCTGAGATAGAGATGATGAATTCTAAATATAAGACTTGGGGATTTAAAGAACCTAGAACTTGTTTAACGTTACCGTTCTGGCAGAAAATAATTCCAGATATGCAATATGTAATAGTTTTCAGAAGACCAGAAGATGTTGCGGCATCGATATATAAGAGAGATGGTATAAAAGTTAAGGATGGAGTTTTATTGTGGCTGATATATTGGCAATCAATTTTGGATAATACAAATGTTAAAAATAGATACTTGGTGTTATATGATAATTTCTTTACAAATCCATATAAAGAGCTTGAAAAAATAATAAAATTTATAGATAAAAATGACATTGTGACTAGTGGTTATGAAAAAGAAATAGATTCTTTTATAAGTCCAGCTCTGCGCCATAATAGGTATAAATTTTTAGATGAAATAGATTTGGATGAGTTAAGTTATAATAAAATATTAAAGTTAGCTACAGTTGCTTTTTTAAAAAATAAAATAAAAAAAGATGAAAAATTTTATATAAAAGAAAAAGAAATAAAAGAATTGATGAAACAAATATCTCAAAAGGATGAGCAAATTACACAAATGGAATGTGACATTGTGCAAAAAAACAAAATAATAGAGGATAGAGACTTTACAATTCAAGTGCAAAGTAAGGATTTAATTATACAAGATAAAGAACAGCAAATTATTCAGAAAAACCAACAAATTCAAAATGTTAATTTTGAAATTCAATTACAAGAGAAGGATTTGATAGTGCAACAAAAAAATAAAGAACTACAAGAGAAGGATTTGATAGTGCAACAAAAAAATAAAGAACTACAAGAGAAGGATTTGATAGTGCAACAAAAAAATAAAGAACTACAAGAGAAGGATTTGATAGTGCAACAAAAAAATTCTAATATACAATTTATTAAAAACTCAAAATTTTGGAAATTGAGGCATGTTTATATACACTATAAAGATGGTATAAAGAAAGGATTTAAAAATCCATATTTAATAATTATTTTTTTAAAAAAGAGATGGAATAAATATATTTTACGTAAATCAAATAAGACACATGAAATTAGGAATGTAAAGAAAAATATTGATTTAAAGGAAAATACAAATATAAATGTTTCTGTTGCAGGTGAGGTAGGTTTAGTAAGTATTATTATACCAGTATATAATCATGCTGATATGTTAGAAGAATCAATAAATAGTTGCTTAATGCAATCTTATGCAAATATTGAAATAATAATAATTGATGATGGTTCGGAAGATAATATAGACTATGTTTTAAATAAATTTTACACCAATTCAAAAGTAAAAATTTATCGAACAAAAAATCAAGGACTTCCAAAAGCACTATCATTAGGATTCACTAAAGCTAAAGGCGAATTTTATACATGGACATCAGCTGATAACACGTACAAAAAAGACGCAATTGAGGAAATGGTTGATTTTTTGAATACTAATAAATGCGTTGATATGACTTATACTGATTATACAGTGATTGACTTAAATGGTAAGCCATTAAAGAATTCTAATTTTAGGTTACACGATCAAGACAAGAATGATTCATCTCATATAAATACATCTAGAGACATTAAGACATTGAATAGCGTTTGTGATAATTTTATAGGAGCTTGTTTTTTATGGCGTAGTTATGTTGGTAAAATTATAGGTGAATGGGACTTAAATATGGGGATTGAAGATTATGATTATTGGATGAGAATAAATTCACTATTTACTATAAAACATATAGGACACAATAAAGCTTTGTATAATTATAGATGGCATGACAATAGTTTAAATGCGCGATCTAAGGAACATAAAATTAACGAGAAAGTACAAAATTTAATGAAATATAATTTAAAAAGAGAATTGTTTTATAATCAAGATGTACATTGTTTTGCTTACTCAGATTTCAAAATTAATGGGCAAAGTATCTATTCATTAGAAGATATAGATAGTAGTTACACATATGATAAAAATGCAATTTTTATTAAATTTTATGATAATTTTGATAAAAATATTTTAAAGAAAATAGATAAAAATAGATATTTTATTTTTTTAATTGTAGAATCAGAAAATGATTTTATTAAAAATTCTGATACATTACCAAATATGGCGGATTGGATTATAGTTACTAATAAAAATGCGAAAGCTTATTATTTCTGTAAATTTCCTCAAAAAACAATATATGTAGAAAGTGTCAAGGATATAAAATGCTTAGTAAATGCTATTGTTAGTAATAATTTATTTTTTAAAAAAACGTTTAAGATTGAAGAAAGGAAGTTAGCTAATCCTTTAAGATATCTACATAAAAAAACTAATATTTTATTAGAAGTTGATAAATTTGATAAAGGTGGATTGGAACAAGTTGTTTATGATATTGCTACAAAAATAAATAAAAAACTTTTTAATGTTGTTATAATTTGTATTAACGGTGGTGGATTGATGTATGAAAAATCTTATAATAACGGTGTTAATATTTATGATATTTCTGAAGAAAAAAATAAAAAAAATAAATATCAAAAAATTATTGAAGATAACAATATAAATGTTATAAATGGGCATTTCTCATACTTTGGTATTGAAATAGCAAATAAAAATAAAATTCATTTCATTGACACAATTCACAATATATATTGTTGGATTCCTGATACTGAGATACAAAAAATACAAAAACGCGATAAGTATATAACTAAATATACAGCTGTTTCAAAAAATGCTGCATATTATTTTTCAAAAAAATTTGGCGTGTCTATGAATAAAATTATTGTTGTTCCTAATGGATTGAATATAGATATATATAACAGTCCAGATAAGAAAAATGAGAACGAATTTAGAAAAAAAAATGGATTTGTGAATAATGACTTTATTTTGTTTATGCCAGCCGCTTTAAATGAAGTAAAGGGACATATTCTTGCATTAAATGCTATGAAAAAGATAAATAAGCAATTTTCAAATATCAAACTTTTGATTATGGGACATGGTTGGAATGATAAATATATAGATAAAAT
>JALWEZ010000201.1 GCA_027039165.1 Candidatus Moraniibacteriota bacterium | reverse complement strand
GTAGATGATACCCAAAGAGGCGGAGATATAGATCTCTACCTAGTGCCCAGCAAAAAATATGATAATATTTTGGAGCGCAAACTCGCATTTTTGGCCAAACTCGATGAGTATATAGGAGAGCAAAAGATCGATGTCATCATAGCAAAAGATCCAAATAGATATATCGAGCAAGAGGCCCTGCGTAACGGAGTGGAGCTATGAGAGAGCAGACATTTGTAGAAAAACTGCACGAATGCAATCAGCACAAAAAGAAATTATAATAATATAAAAAAATATTATGTTAAAAAGGTGGAAAGGGTATACTTGATTAAGTTAGTGCTTGAATAAGTATTTTTATTATTCAAGGCTCAAGACTAGTTTAGCGCAAAAAAATGCTAAACTAAGTCGAAATGAAGGGCAAAAACAGATATATCAAAAAAGCGTATATTTCAGAGAGGAAATTTAAAGAGATTTTGCGATGTTTTTGTTTGGATTTGACAGCTAAGCAGACATCTGAGATTACAAAGGTCAATCGTAATACGATTAATAGATATTTCCATAAATTTAGAGAAAGGATTGTTGAGCTTTGCCAAATAGATTCACCATTTCAAGGTAAAATAGAGATTGATGAGAGCTATTTCGGAGCAAAAATAGTAAAAGATAAAAGAGGCAGAGATGCAAGAGGAAAAACTATCGTATTTGGATTATTGAAGCGAGATGGAAAAGTGTATACAGAGATAGAGATAGTTTCTGATGTATAAAAAGAGACATTACAGGCCATTATTAGAGGCAAAATTTTAATAGATAGCGTGATTTATTCAGATAAGGGGAGAGGCTATGATAGACTTGTAGATGTTGGCTATGACAAGCATTTTAGAGTCAACCACGGGAATAATGAGTTTGCCAAAGGCAAGAACCATTTCAATGAAATAGAATCCTTTTGGAGTTATGCTAAAATAAGGCTATATAAGTTTAGAGGTCTGTCAAAAGATAAATTCAATTTACTCTTGAAAGAGTGTGGGTTCAGGTTCAACAATCGCAACAATGACTTATTCAAAATTCTTATCAAAGAATTTGAAAACAAACCTCTAAACTAGTCTTGACCCTTATGCAATATATGATTTTTAAGGATGACAAATGGAGGCAGTTTATTGAAAGAAATCTTTGGAAGCTTGAAAGAAAAGTTGTTTAGTTGGGTCAAAGAAAACTTTGATCTAGAAACATTAAAAAAAGATGGTAGTACTAACGTAGAGAATGAAAGTAGTGTTATTTTATATGCAAATATTGATGAACATGGAGTTTTACTAACAGGTGATGCTGGAATAATAGCTTTGAATAAAGCATATGAATATAAACAAGAAATATCGAATAATTTAAAATTTATCCAAATCCCTCATCATGGAAGCAGAAATAATGTAAACCCTGATATTTTAGATAAATTGCTTGGAAAAAAAGGACAAAAAGAAGCAAGCAAGACAGCTTTTGTTTCTGTTAGTAAAAACTCAAAAACACATCCCAGACAATCTGTTATTAATGCTTTTATAAGAAGAGGTTGTAAAGTTATTGCAACAAAAGGTTCAACGATACATCATTATAAAGGAATGACTAAAAGAAAAGGTTGGAGCAAAGCGGAGCCTTTAGAATTTAAAGAAAGATTTAAAGAATGACGAATAGACTAATCTGGAAAATAAAAAATAATGTTATTTCAGGTCTATACTATAAAAATAAAAACATCATTAATCCTTGGGGATTTGAAACAGCCGATAGTTCGTCTTTTTTTTCACTTGAAAAAGATATCGGTTGGAGATATAGAAAATTATTAGAAAAATATGAATTTAACGATACTTCGTTTAGAGCTCATGTAATAACTCAAATGAGAGAGGGGAAATGGGAACTTTTTGCAAGTGATGAGATAAGAGAAAATATTGTAATAAGAAAAGTTGAAGGCATTACATTAGAAGATAGCTATTTTATGGATTTTGTTTTACGATATAGGTTTAAAAAAGAGTTTATCGAATATGCAAAAATAGGTGAGAAAATTTATTATCATAATAACACAAATGTTTATTATCAATATCCAGTAGATAAAGTATTTTTAAGAGGGAAAGGATTTGATATCAATATAAGAATAGAGGATTCAATTGTTCCAGATAAAATGCAACCAGTGATGTATGTTAGGGATAATAACAATGAATGGGTTGTACATATAAGAATGGTACCAAAAGAATGGGATAAAGAGGTTATAAAGATATGTACAAAATGGGCTGGAACAAGACCATTACCACAAAAAATTTCAAATATATTACTAAAATGGAAATGGTTAAGAGAGCAGCTTTGGTATAGAGGTGAAAGAAAACCATATAAATGTAGAATATTTAGAAGACCTATAAATCCTTGTGCTTTTGGAATGGTAAAGATTGACAATGGCTCCAAGCTTATGTGGAAATCAAAAATGGAAATCAATGAAAGAAAAAGGAGTTTTTTATAATCATTTAAAATACGACGTTGTTGAATACATAAATCC
>JALWEZ010000200.1 GCA_027039165.1 Candidatus Moraniibacteriota bacterium | reverse complement strand
TTTGACAAATTACTAAAATTGAAATAATATTAATATATGTAATTGATGAAAAATTTTGTGAAGTACAGAACTTGCAGTTATGAATATATTTTAAAAACTATCTTAAATGTTTATTAAAGAAATCTTATTATTTAAATTTTCGTATAGAAACCGTTTTAAAAAATGGAGTTTTTGTGAGAGCTGGACTTTTGTAAAATAAAAAAATATGATAACTAATTTTATGCTTGTTATAGCTTTTTTTGCTGTAGCTGCAGGTACACTACTTGGTTATGTAATTAGACAAAAAATCGCAAAAAAACAAGCAGATTCAGCAGAAGCAGATGCTGAAAAAATATTATTAGATGCTAAAACTAAGGCACAAGAAATAGTATTACAAGCGAAAGAAAAGGCTACCGAGGCTTTGGTAGATGTGGAAAAGAACGCTAAAGAGGAGAAACGAGAAATTAATGAAGAAAAGAAAAGATTAGAAAAAAGAGAGGAAATGATGGATAAACGTTTCGATGATTTGGAAAACGTAAAGAAAAAATTAGAAGAGAAAGCTAATAAAGTTAAAGAAGCTAGAGATGAAGTTGTTGAACTTCGTAAAAAACAGATTGATCGTTTGGAAAAAATAGCAGATCTAACAAAAGAGCAAGCAAAAAAAGCACTTTTGCAGTTGACAGAAGAACATTCTCGTGAAGAATTAGCAGCACGCATAGCAACTCTACAGAGAAAAAATGATGAAGAGTTAGAAAAGATGTCTAGAAATATAATGACGCAGGTTATACAAAAATATTCACGTTCTCATGCAGCAGAAATTATGACTAGTACTCTAGTTATTCCAAATGAAGAAGTAAAAGGAAAAATTATTGGAAGAGAAGGAAGAAATATTCGTTCATTTGAAAAAAATACAGGAGTTGAGCTTATAGTCGATGAAACACCAGAGTCAATAATTATTTCTTCATTTGATCCAGTGCGCAGAGAAATAGCAAAAATTGCACTCGAAAAATTAATAGATGATGGCAGAATTCATCCAGCTAAAATTGAAGTAATCGTTGTTTGGGCAGAAAAAGAAATTGAAAGTAGAATAATGGAAGCAGGAGAAGCAGCAGCTTATGAAATTGGAATTGCTGGATTAAATCCTAAACTTCTCTATATTTTAGGAAGACTAAGATACAGAACAAGTTTCAAGCAAAATGTATTATTGCATTCTTTAGAAGTTGCTTATCTCTCAGGTGCAATTGCAGCGGAAGTTGGTGCAGATGTAAAAGTAGCTAAAATAGCTGGACTGTTTCATGATATAGGAAAATCTGTTGATCATGAAGTACAAGGAACTCATGTAGAAATTGGTATAAAACTTCTCAAAAAATTCAATATTGATGAAAAAGTTATTGTAGCTATGCAATCTCATCACGAAGAATATCCTTATGGATCACCAGAGGCTTACATTGTAACAGCTGCAGATGCTCTATCAGCGTCTAGACCGGGTGCAAGGAAAGATACAGTGGATAATTACATAAAAAGACTTGAAGAACTAGAAGGACTTGTAAATAGTTTTGAAGAAGTAAATAAATCTTATGCAATACAAGCAGGAAGAGAAGTTCGAGTGTTTGTAAATCCTGAAAAAACCGATGATTTAGGAGCTCAAAAGCTAGCAAGAAGCATTGCAAAAAAAGTAGAAGAAGAGCTTAAATACCCTGGAGAAATTAAAATAAATGTGCTTAGAGAATCTAGATCTATAGAATTTGCTAGATAAACTTTTTTCCAAAATTATCTAGGTATTGCTTTATATGTGATATTATGTGTATAATAGTGTTAGAACAAAATAAATTTGTTTTAAAATAAATTAAAAATTTTTCGTGAGTACTGCGAAAAATTTAAAACTAGAAAGGTAGGTGACATTATGGCAAGAATAGCAAAGGCTGATATCATAGCTGCAATTGCAGAAAAAACTGATACACAAAAAGCTCTTACAGGACGAATTGTTGATGCGTTTATTGAAGAAATAACTGCAGAACTAGCAAATAAAAATGAAGTGGCTTTCACAGGTTTTGGAACTTTTTCTACTTCAGATAGAGCTGCACGTCAAGGTGTTAATCCAGCAACTGGAGAAAAAATTCAAATAGCTGCAACAACAGTACCAAAGTTTAAGGCTGGTAAAGCATTAAAAGATGCTGTAAAAGCATAGTTGAAGGTTTGGTGTGAATTATGAGTGACAGTATTAATTAAAGTTAAGTAAAACGCTTTTATTATATACTGTTACAGCATAGTTTGTATGACGTATCATTTAGTAAGTTAAAATAATAGGGGTTTATTTTATTGCTAATAAGATACATTAATATGTGAGAAAAATTTAAAAGTATGTGATTTTAATTAATCGGGTGAAATTAAATTCATAAAACTTTATACAAGAAACTGCTATCGGGTGAAGCAGTTTTTTGTTTACAGTATATTCCAATCCTAAAATGATACTGAAATTAAATTTACAATGTGAGCTATGTTTTTTAAAATTTATTTAACTTTTTTACTTTGTT
>JALWEZ010000199.1 GCA_027039165.1 Candidatus Moraniibacteriota bacterium | reverse complement strand
CTGTACGGCAGGTACAGCTAGATATCTCGTGTCTTTTCGGGGAGCGGATACGCATTGTTCTTGAGCTTTGCGAGAAGTTCATTCGGATCGATTTGGTCTTTCTTCCTGTTTCTGAACAGTGTGTTCGTTACAACAGAGTAGTTCGAGTCCACATAGGTCTCTACCGCTACTCTGGCTAAATTGGCTGCCAATTGGGGTGAATCGGTCTGCAATATCTTTGAGATGATAAAATTGTCATTGTCGTGTTTCCCGCCGTCGATCAGCGTAGAGGTATCCGAGTAGTACCAGATCGGATAGCCGTAATCCCACCAGCTCAAAGTATAATCTTTGCTCTTGGCAATCTTGTTCAGCTTGACCAGATCTTCTACTTCCGCTTTGTTCAGTACGGTTGGTACCTTATAGTCGATGATGTGCATGATATTGGGATAGAGCATTGCTGCAGTCGCAACGACAACAAAAGCGTATCCTGCGCGTCTGTCCTTGAAGTACTCCCCTGCCACACAGAAGAGATACACGGCACTCATCGCGGCTATCGGTACGGCATAGACCGTAAAACGAAGCCCGCCCCATAGAGCAAATATCCCAATCCCAACCAACGGAAGCGCCAATAAAAAGGCACGATGACGAATCACCAGTACGATATATCCGATCAACGAAAGCATCACCCCGATCTGTGAACCGGAGATACGATTGGCAAAGGTAGAAAACGGTATTTTCCCCGCTTCCCTGACGGTTTGGTTTACTGCATAAAAATGCAAACCGGTTTCCGATGTACCTGTCACAACATAGCTGAAGATCTTGTGCCATATGAGTCCAAAGACATCGCCCAGAATCAAAAAGAGTATAAAGAGTACACCCGATACCACCATCAGCTGCTTCTCTTTGAGGATCTCTTTTTTTAGAATCGCAAAAACTGCAAAAAGCAAAACAATCTGCACGATATAGGTCAACGGCTTACCTGCTCCCAGCGGCATCAATGCCAGAAAGACCAATATCAGTGAAGCGTAAGTCGTCTCTTCGTTTCGATGATACCACACCATATACATACCATAGATGATCCCCATGGCATAGACGATTGCCTGCCCCTGATCATACAAAAAAGGATAAACAGCAATCGCAATAGCCGCATAGAGTGCCGAGCGCAGATTGAAGTCGATCGTACTCTTTATCAAAAAATAGAGGATAAACATCGGCGCCATGGCCGAGAACATATCGGTATCGTAATATCCTGTCATCGTACGGTTGTAGTAGCTCCACGCGATGCTCCCCAGCAGTGCTGCCAAAAATCCCCACAGCGTTTTACCGTACAAACGCGCGATCAGAATGATGGGAACCACCACAAGAGAAGAGACAACAGCAGGCATGTATAGAATAATGGTCTCCAGCGAAAAAGGGGTGATTTTGGCAAAGAGTGTTGTGAAAAAGACTACCCCATACCCCCACAAGCTTGGTACTCTTGGATTTTCCATATGCAGACCAAAGAGTTCTCTCTGCGCACCGGATGCAAAGAAGTACCCATCGTTGGTATTGATCATCAGTTGCCCATCCCAGTAGAAGTTGGGATTGTCTTTAAACTGATAGACCCATATAAGACGGATTGCAAAGCTAAAGAGATAGGCTATCAGCATCAATCCTATCATTTGACCCGTTGTCACTTGGTATTTGTTTGGTGTGTTGTTCATCGTAACCTCTTGTAGAGAAATTCTTTTATCTTCGGCGGTGCGATATTGACCCCAAAGAGTGCCAGCGCATACCAATAAGCACGCTTATTATACCCTAAAGTATTGATAACTTGCACCCTGTCTTTCAAATCACTCCACGCTTTAGCAAGACCACCTCTGCGACCAAAAAAAGCTCTGTTGACTCTCACTTTTACCAACACTTCAGGAATATTGGCAAAGCGACATCCAGATTTAAAGCCGTTCATCCAAAGCAGTGTATCTTCATTGGTCGGAGAGGTTGTAGGGTACAAACCAGCTTTTTCAAAAAAAGAGGATCTAAAAAAAGCGCTAACATGCGCTAAAGGAACTCTTTATTTGAAAAAGTTAAACATCTCACCATGGGTTGATGGATAGCAGACGATTTTTTTGTAACTGCGATCTTCCATAAACTCTTCAATACATCCGCCAACAACATCCACTTGCTCATTCCTCTGCATAAAATCGTATTGTTTTTTAAAACGATAAGGGGTGCAAATATCATCTGCATCCATTCGTGCTATATATTTATACCCTTTTTGAAGCACGACACCTAAAAGTTCATTTAACGAATAAGCCAACCCCCTATTTTTAGCTCTTCTACCTATATATGCAATCTTTGCATTTTGTTTTTGTTCATCTAGATAAGATGCTACACTCTCTTTGAGTTCCCCATCTTGTTGTATATAAATATCGTTATCGATCTCTTGAATATACAAACTCTCCAACGCTTTTTTTACATTTGTCAAAGTGTCGTTTTTATATACACTCATAATCACAGCGATTTTGGTCATTTTTTTACCGTCTTTAAGATACTT
>JALWEZ010000198.1 GCA_027039165.1 Candidatus Moraniibacteriota bacterium | reverse complement strand
CTCTTAATACTCTCTAATTCTCCAAAAAAGTTTTTTTCATCTTTTAGATTTGTGTTTCCTTTTTCTTTTGCTTTGATATAAATTTTTACAAATCTCTCCAATTTTTCATTAAGTTTATCGTGAAATTCATTATAAATTTCTTGAAATTCTTTACAATTTTCAGTCATATTTTTAATGCTTATTCCAAGGCATTTTTACAAGAATTCTTGAAAGCATGCATTGCCCAGTAATTCCTGCAAACAAAAGCCCTAGTCCCACTATCAAAGGGAACATCAAAAACCAATCATTACCCGTAGCATTATTTAAAAATAATCCTGTTATTATAAAACTTCCCGTGAACAAAAACACTTGTCTCATTATAGGAATTCTTGCTTTTCCTTTATAGTTTACCTTAAATCCCTCTTTTTCCCATTGAGTTATTCCACCCTCTAAACTAAAAGTCTTACATTTTATATTCTCTGGTAAAACATTGCAAGCAAATTGAGATCTTGCTCCTGTTGTACACTGCAAAATTACTTTATCATAACCTTTTAATTCTGATAAATGATTTTGCAATCTATCGAGCGGTATGTTTACTGTTCCTGGAATATGTGCAAAATCGTGCTCTTCCTCTGTTCTTAAATCAACACAAACCACTTTGACTTTTTTTTGATTTAATAATTCATTTAATTCTTTTGGTGATACTTTTTTCTTTTTATCCATATTTTTATATTAATTTATTAATTTAATTATACCCTATAAATAAAGATGTGTTAATATATAAATATACAAAATAAAATTAATATTATGAAAATAACATTTCACGGAGCTGCTCAAAAAGTTACTGGTTCAAAACACTTAATTTTAACAGAAGATAAAAAAATACTTCTAGACTGTGGAATGCATCAAGGCTTTTGGAAAGAAGCTTATGAACTAAATAAGGAATTTCCTTTTAATCCAAAAGAAATTGATGCTGTAATTTTGTCGCATGCACACATAGATCACAGTGGACTTCTACCAAAACTCGTCAAAGAAGGTTTTAGTGGTAAAATTTATACATCAACTGGAACTGCGGAATTATTAGAACCATTACTTCTAGACTCTGCAAGCGTCCAAAAAGAAGATTTTGAGTATTATAGTAAACTTGCTATTTTTGATGAAACTATAGAAGTCTTAGAACCATTATACGAAGAGTCTCATGTAAGAAAGATGTTAAAACTAATTATAACCAAAAAACGTGAAGATGCCTTTGAAATATTTGAGGACATAAAGGTTACATTTTTTAATGCTGGACATATATTAGGAAGTTGTCAAATTTTATTAGAAAGTGAAAATAAAAAACTTGGTTTTACAGGAGATTTAGGTAGTAGAAATAGAAAAATACTAAACGATCCAGTGCCTATACCAAATGCCGACTTTTTTATAACGGAAGCAACTTACGGAAATAGATTACACGAAAGAAAACATTTAACTAGAGAGGACTTGGCGAAAGTTATAAATGATACTTATAGCAGAAGAGGTCGCGTTATAATCCCAAGTTTTGCCCTAGAGAGAACTCAAGAAATTCTCTATGATTTACATAGACTATACAACCAAAAGAAAGTGCCTAGAATTCCAGTTTTTGTAGACTCCCCTCTTGCAACTGACTTTACAAAAATTTTTTCTAATCATTTACATGAGTTTGACAAAGAAACTCATGACTTTTTTGTAGATAAAGGTCAAAATCCATTTACATTTAGAAATGTAACACACACCAAATCAGTTTATGAAAGTAAAAAACTAAATAAATATCAAAAACCCTGCATCGTAATAGCTGGCTCTGGGATGTGTGAAGCAGGAAGAGTAAAGCATCATTTAAGGCACGGTTTAGAAAACAAAAGAAATACAGTTTTAATAGTTGGATACCAAGCTGAATATACATTAGGGAGAGAATTAGTGGATGGTAAAAAACAAGTGAAAATTTTTGGAGATATAGTAAATATTAAAGCTAGTATTGAAAGTATTTCAGGATATAGCGCTCATGGAGATAGAGATGATTTAATTGCAAATATAGAATCAACTAACGAAGTGAAAAGCGTAGCAATAGTTCATGCTGATCCTCCTCAAGCCACCGGACTCAAAGAAAACTTAGAACAAAAACACAAAGATTTAAATATACTTATACCAAAGCCAGGTGATACAATAGAAATATAATTTTATATGTTTAATTTTTTAAAAAACAAATCAAACCAAAGAGGCACTGGTGGAGATGGCGAAAATCAAGCAATTAAATTTTTACAAAAATATAATTATGAAATAATTGAACTAAATTGGTACAATAAAAAAGGAAAAAGATTAGGAGAAATCGATATAATAGCAAAAAAGAATGAGACTCTGATTTTTATAGAAGTAAAGAGTAGAATTTTAAGTAAAGAAGATGATATCTTACCTGAGTTTCAAGTAACGCCAAAAAAATTAACTAAAATTCAAAAAGTATCTCAAAAATATATATCAGAAAACAGTCTTTGGAATTTGAATTGTAGATTTGATGTAATTAGTAT
>JALWEZ010000197.1 GCA_027039165.1 Candidatus Moraniibacteriota bacterium | reverse complement strand
GATTATGCCAAAATTAAAAGTAAAAGCCAGTGCCAAGAAACGGTTTAAATTGACCGGTTCGGGCAAGATCAAGAGAAAACATGCTTATAAAAGTCACATTTTGACCAAAAAAAGCAAAAAACGTAAGTTGCGGTTAACTCATACCACTTTGGTAAGTGATGCCGACAAAAACAACGTATTAACATCATTGGGATTGAAATAAATTTCCCATGATTTGGTAGATTATTAACCCTGGAACAGTGCTAAAAATAATTAAGATTCGTATAACGACGAACGCCTGTTACAAAAAAATCATTAAACTATGCCTAGATCAGTAAATTCAGTAGCAAAAAGAAGACGTCGTAAAAAAATCCTGAAACAAGCAAAAGGATATTTCGGACGCAGAAAAAATGTCTATACAGTCGCTAAAAATGCGGTTGAAAAAGCTATGCTTTATGCATACAGAGACAGAAAACAAAAGAAACGTAATTTTAGAAGCCTTTGGATACAACGAATCAACGCGGCAGCTCGCCAACATGGTATGTCGTATTCAAAATTTATGGGTAAAATTCACGCCAACAATATCGACTTGAACCGTAAAGTTCTCGCCGATTTGGCTATGAACCACCCCGAAGCTTTTAAAGCAATCGTTGAAAAAATCAAATAATTAACGGATTTATTATTTATATCTAACAACAAAAGGAAGCTCTCAAGCTTCCTTTTGTTGTTTTATACACAAATATTTTTTCCTGACATTTAATCAATAGTTAAAAAAGTTTAATAAAAAGATAAAACAATAGGGAAATACCGGTGAGCGCCGTAGGTGCGTCCGCTACGTCGCGGGTCTCCTGCCCCCGACGTAATTTATTTTTAATCACCATATCTAAAAAAATATTCGTACATTTATCACCATGAATAATCAAAAAATATCAAAAAAATGAATAAAATTGTGTTACTTATCTTGTTGATTGTTAACGGATTAAATATTTCCGCACAAATTAAAGACAAAAAAACCTTTACCAACACGGACGGTAGTAAATACATTTTTAAAACCGTCAAACACTTAGATGTAACGCCCGTAAAAGATCAAAACCGCACCGGTACTTGTTGGAGTTTTTCAGGACTGTCGTTTATTGAATCTGAATTGCTTCGTCAAGGTAAAGGGTCATACAACTTAGCTGAAATGTGGATCGCTCGTAATGCTTACCTCGGTAAAGCCCGCAATTATTTATTGATGGACGGTCATGCAAATTTTGGTGAAGGAGGAGAATTTCATGATATTCCTTGGGTCATTAGACATTACGGTGTTGTGCCTGAATATGCTTATCCCGGTAAAGTTTACGGTGGTAACAAGCATAATCATGCCGAATTACATGCAGTTTTAGCAGGTATGCTTAAAGCTTTAAAAGGTAAACCGCAAAATCATAAACTAACCAAATCATGGAAAAAAGCATACACCGAAGTCATTGATGCTTACTTGGGTGACGTACCTGACAATATCGAAGATTTCACCTTTGAAGCAGATGGCAAAACTTATAATCCTAAATCTTTTGTAAAACATTTAGGTTTAAACATGGATGATTATGTCGAATTGACCTCGTTTACACATCACCCCTATTACAAAGCTTTTGCCATGGAAATCCCGGACAACTGGCAAATGCATACGACTTACAATATCCCTTTAGATGAATTGATGAAAGTAGCCGACAATGCCATTATGAAAGGTTACACATTTGCTTGGGGAGCAGACGTGTCAGAAAAAGGCTTTTCGCACCGTAACGGATTAGCTATCTTCCCGGATGACGAACGTACAGTTCAAGACAGAAAAAGTAAAGATTTATACTTTGAAGAATACGGTGAAAAAATTCCTAATGCATATTATCAACCGGTAAAAGAAAAAATCGTAACACCGGAAGAACGACAAGAGGCATTTGAAAACGGCGAAACTACCGATGATCATGGCATGCACATTGTTGGCATTGTCAAGGATCAAAAGGGGACAAAATATTTTGTTGTAAAAAATTCTTGGGGTACTAAATACAATGAATTAAATGGTTATTTCTTGGCTTCTTATCCATATTTTAGAGCTAAAACTATCGATATTTTTGTGCACAAAGATGCATTGCCTAAAGATTTAAAGAAGAAATTAGGTGTCAAATAATCCTAACAAAAAATGAAATAATAAAAACACATAATGATATGTTTATTAATAAAGGTATGAAAGGTAATAAATTAATGGCCTATCTATCCAATTCCGAAACGGATTTTAATGAAATGCTCGCGGCTATCGGTGTTGATAGTTTTGACGATTTGATAAAAAATATCCCGCAGGATATACGTTTTAATGGCTCCTTTGATCTGCCTGAAGCTGAATCGGAACTGGTGGGCGGATATCATACTGAATACAGCAGTATGAAGTTTGCCCTGTTCTTCCTCGGTGAATATGCGAATATGGTGGTGTCGTCGGCTATAGCCACTGCACTTTTCTTGGGTGGCTGGTATGCTCCCTGCAGCTTCTTGGCGTTTATCCCCGGACCTATCTGG
>JALWEZ010000196.1:5890-7919 GCA_027039165.1 Candidatus Moraniibacteriota bacterium | reverse complement strand
TGTAACTTTGGATTATTTGTTAAAAAACTCTTTTGTTTTGGATGATAACTTATTTTTTTGTGATTCAGTTATGAAAGCTGGTGAAATTTTGGAAAAAAGAATAAAGCGAGGTGATTTGATTTTAATTAAAGGTGCTAGTGAAATGTGTATGGAGAAAATTGTAAAAAAATTATTAAAAATTAATAAATAAAATATGTTAGAATTTTTTTTGGTTGCTGTGGTTTTGTTATTTTTTGTAATTGCTTTTATTGGAATTTTTGTTCCAGTGATTCCTAGTTTGCCAATAGCATGGCTTGGGATAGTGATATATGAGTCTTTTTCTAAGTCTCACGTGTTTGATACAAAATTAGTTGTAATAATAGGAATTATAGCTTTGATAGGTTTTATAACAGATCTTATTTCAAATGTTTTGGGTGCTAAACTGTTTGGTGCAAGTACTTATGGAATTGTAGGTTCTATAATTGGTGGTATTATAGGATTTTTTATTGGAAATCTACTCGGAATTCTTATCGGTTCTTTTTTGGGTGCGTTTATCGGGGAATTTATAAAAAACCAAATTTGGGAAAAATCTTTAAAAGCAGCTCTTGGTACAATAGTTGGATTTCTCTTTGGCTCTGTTTTTAAGGTCTTGTTGCTCGTAGTTATGGGTATTGTGTTTATAATATCACTTTTTTAAATTTGACAAACTATGTATGTAGTGTTAATATATTTAATATAGACCCAAAATAAGGGGATATTATTATAGCATTAAGGTGTTCTTTTAAAAAAAAGAATCAGGTGAGTTCTAAACTCAAAACTTATTTCTACTTTTGATAATGAGTAGGAAAATACACAAAAGGATAAATTATGAAAAAATTAACAAGAAGAGACGGTATTTTTTTAGGTGAGGAGACCATAAAAGGTTGGGTATTCAGCAGAACAGTGTTTTCTTACGAATTAATATGTAACTGTGGGCAGACATTTTATCCTAAGTTTGATGTTGATCGTAAAGAATGGATAGACTGTGCTGTAGACAGAGGAGAGCATGCTCATTTTAATTCTGTATTAGCTTGCTCCAAGGAATGTCTAATGGTAATGAGAGGTACTGAGCCATGGGAATGGAAAAGTAGCAGGAATAAGAAAAGAGATATTTTTTCAACTTGTGAGTATTGCGGGGATATGATACCGAAAGGTAAACGATCCTGTAATCTTTGTAAGACTAAATTCCAGGATGAGAAAAAGGTTCTAGTAAAAGTTAAAAAAGAAAAAGCAAAAAAAGATCCAGGTATTTATCAAGGAGGTTCACCTGGGCTCAATAGTGGACCAAAAAATCGGTTTAAGTAAAAAGCAACATAATCTGTTGCTTTTTAAATTAATATGATATCATGAATATATATGTAGATTACTATTAGTATTTAATAATATGTCATTTGAAGCATTTATTCCACCAAGTGTTGAAAATCCAGGTTTAATTTTGGATAAAAACAAAAAAGAACCTATAGAAATAGAGAGAAAGTATACGCAAAACGAAAATAGCTCTTATAAAACCATAAAGAAAATTGAGACAAAAGATGGTAGAAAAACAATTTTTCTTGAAAGCGAAGATAAATATGAAGATAATAATGCAGATGCTAGTTTTGTTATAGAAAAAAAAGTTATTGAGGAAGATGATGATTTAAATATAGGTAATGAGATAAAGGAAGCGGAACGAATTATAGAAGAAAGTGAAGAAGAATCATTGCAATCCGCTCTAACTAATTCAGATTATTCTAATTTGGATGTAGCGGATCAAATAGAAGATGCTGAAAAAAATATAGATAAATTATCGGGATTAAGTTTGGGTAGTGTAAATTTGGGTAAGTATGCATTAGATACTGAAATTGATAGCGGGGATTATATACTACCAGATTATTCTCTGTCTTATGATTTAAATAATAGTAATGTGAATTGGAATTCTCCAAAGGATAAAAGTGAAATTAGACAAAATACTATCCCAAGTAGAGATAATAATAACTATAACTTAGAGAAATTAATATCAAAAACATCTAAT
>JALWEZ010000196.1:0-5880 GCA_027039165.1 Candidatus Moraniibacteriota bacterium | reverse complement strand
ATTTGTGACAAGTAATGAAGAGATAATGCAAAGAATTTTTGGTAAAGAGAGACTTTCATCATCGTCAATATACGAACATTCAGAGGTAGAAGAAATACAACGAATGTTGGTGAATAAAGCATATGAAGAAGTTTTGAAGCAAGTATCAAAGGGAGCAGAATATTCAAAAATAAAAGAGGCTTTCGAAAACCCAACGATAGAAAATATTGCGCCACTTATAGCTAGTGCGATAGATGAAAAATCTATAACTTTTGGATTTAAAACAGAAGATGCAAATTTAAAATTAGGAATTGGTAAAGATAATGTTTCATTTGCTTTTGAGATGAATTTTAATAATCAAAGTAAATCAATTCAAAAAGAACAAGAAAAGATAGAAAAATTAAGAGGTTTAGATGAAACAAGGCGTCAACAAGCAGAAGAAGAAATAGCAAAAATTATTTCGGGAGATAGTCTTTGAATACAGATAGAATTTCGATTGAATAGCGATTTAATTGCTCTATTTTGTGTTTTCACTTATACTATAAATAAGGATTAAATTAAAATATTGAAAAACATTTATTAAAAAATATGACAAAAAAAGTATCCGAAGAAGAATTAAAGGAAGTAGCAAATCTTGCTCAGATAAAACTTACAGACAAAGAAGTGGTTCAATACAGTAAGGATTTAGGAGATATACTTTCTTATTTTGATAAATTACAAGAAATTAATACACAAGATTTGTGCGAAATTGGGCATATAACAGGTATTAGTAATGTTTATAGAAAAGAGGATTTAGCAGAGGAAATTTCTAGAGAAGAAAAAGAAATGATTCTTTCTAGTGTACCAAAGAAAAATGGTAGGTATATTCAGGTAAAAAATGTATTATAAATTTATGAGCACAATTAAGCAATTACACAAAAAATTAATAAATAAAGATATTACATCACTCGAGCTTACTCAAAAATATTTTGATAAAATAGAAGAAAAAGAGAAAGATTTGAATGCTTTTATAAGTTTAAGCAAAAAAGAAGCTTTTAAGCAAGCTGAGAAAGTAGACGAGAATTTAAAAAAAGGGAAAGAAATCGATTTAATTTCTGGAATTCCATGTGCTTTAAAGGATATTATTTGTGTTAAAGGAGGAAAAACCACAGCTGGATCAAAAATGCTTGAAAATTATACAGCAAGTTACGATGCAACAGTTACAAAGAAATTAAAGGAAAAAAATGCGGTAATAGTAGGTAAAACTAACTGTGATGAGTTTGCGTGTGGTAGTAGTACAGAAAACAGTGCATTTGGTATAACTAAAAATTCATATGACTTAACTCGAGTACCAGGAGGTTCAAGTGGAGGAAGCGCAGTAGCTGTTGCTTCTAGCGAGGTTGCTTGGGCACTTGGAACTGATACTGGTGGTTCAGTTAGACAACCAGCTAGTTTTTGTGGAATTGTGGGGCTTAAGCCTACTTACGGTAGAATATCAAGGTATGGAGTAATAGCTTATGCTTCTAGTTTGGATCAAGTTGGTATTATGACAAAAACTACAGAAGATGCAGCTATTGTACTTACTAGAATTGCGGGCAGAGATGAGCTGGACGCAACAAGTGCTCATAGTAGCGGTAGGGTTTATGAGGATTACTTAACTGGAGATTTAAAAGGTAAAAAAATAGGTATTCCACGTGAATATATTTCAGACAATTTAGATGATGCTATAAAAAATAGATTTTTTGAAGCAGTTGATAAATATAAAAAATGTGGAGCAGAAATTGTAGATATATCTTTACCTAACACTGAATACGCACTTGCTACTTATTATATAATTGCTCCAGCAGAACTCAGTTCAAACTTGGCTCGTTTTGATGGAGTGAAGTACGGAACATATCCAGAGAAGAAAGATTTCAAAAATATTCAAGATTTTTATAAAGAAGTAAGAGGTGAGGGTTTTGGAGCTGAGATAAAAAGAAGAGTTATGATTGGAACTTATACACTTAGTTCTGGATACTATGATGCTTATTATAAAAAAGCACAAAAAGTTAGAGGGCTTATAAGAAAAGACTTTGAAGAAGCTTACAGAAAAGTTGATTATATCTTTACTCCAACAACACCAGAAACTGCTTTTAAAATTGGAGCTAAATCCGATCCAGTTACATCTTACCTTTCTGATATTTACACAATAACTGCAAATTTAGCTGGCGTGCCTGCAATTTCTCATCCTATTGGAACTATAGAGACTGACGGAATTGATTTACCAATTGGTGGACAATTGTTTGGTGAGTGGTTTGATGAAGAGGGAATTTTGAATGCATCGCATACTTTTGAGAAAAATTTTTAATATATAGTGATGAATGAGTTTTCAGATCCAATAATTACAAATTCAGAACCAGTGGGTTTTTTGGCAAATATTAGTGCTTTTTGGGATGGTCCAATTATGTTGGTTATTAAAATAATAATTGGTTTTTATTGTTTAGTTCTTTTTTTTGATATCGTGATGCTTATATATCTTGGAGACGTTTCAAAGAAAATGAGACAGCTCAAATATGGGGATGACGTTGTACCTAAAAAAACAGGGAAAGTAAAAAAATCTTGGAGTAAAATTCAAGAAAAGTTGGATTCAAATGACGAAAATAAGTGGAAGTTAGCAATCCTTGAAGCAGAAGTTTTTCTAGATCAAGACCTTATCGGTTTGGGTTACAAAGGTGAGAATTTTATAGATAAGATAAATAAAATTCCCTTAGGAACTTTTGAGTCTTTAGAAAAAATAAAAGAAATTCACGAGATAAGGAATAAGATAATCAAGGATCCTGACTTTGAAATTTCACATGGACAAGCAATTATTGCTATAGAGACGTTTGAGAAATTTAGAAATGAGCTTGGTATTGAATAGGCTCTAATAACCGTGTTCAGAAAAAGAAATATTGTCTAGAGATTTTTCAATAGCTTCTTTTATATAAGGAATTATATTTTCTGGTAAATCATCTATTTTGAACCAAGATAAATCATCGCATTTGTGAGGCTCCATATTTTTTAGTTCTCCTTGCCAGTTTTGAGCTACAAAAAACACATCTATTCGTTCGTTGTTTTTATCTGTTTTAGAATCTCTTTGCATTATATGAGTAACTTCTAAGTCTTTACTCGTCAAAGTTATATTAGCTTCTTCTTTTGCTTCTCTTATTATAGCTTGAGTGAATGTTTCATTTGGCTCAACATGTCCAGCTATTAGAGAATAATTTCCATCTTCATAACCAGTATTGTATCTTCTAAGTAATAAAATTTTATCATCTTTTAATAGAAATAAATATGAAGCAGGGATAAGTCCATGTTTTGTTTGAATAGTCATGTTGCGTTTTTAAATAATAATACATTAATTATATACTTTAATATTATTTTGAACAAGTAAACTTTATCTAAAAAAATATTCATGTATAATATAAATTATGAATACACAAAAACCATTAGCAGATAGAATGCGACCTCAAAAATTAAGCGATTATATAGGTCAGAGTCATCTAGTAGGAGAGGGTAAAATTTTAAAAGATTTAATTAATAACGATAAAGTGCCCTCTATGATTTTATGGGGTCCTCCTGGAAGTGGTAAAACTACTCTTGCAAGGATTATAGCACATGAAACTGAGGCATATTTTATAGAAATTTCTGCTATAAGTTCTGGAGTAAAAGAAGTGAGAAAATCTATAGAAATGGCAAAAAGCTATGCGAGACTTGGCACAAAAACCATGCTTTTTATAGATGAAGTTCATAGATTTACTAAATCTCAACAGGATTCGCTGTTAGGTAGTGTGGAGGATGGCACTATAACTTTGATTGGCGCAACTACTGAAAATCCTAGTTTTGAAGTAAATAACGCGCTACTTTCTAGATGTAGAGTATTTGTGTTAGAAATGCTTTCGGTAGAAGAAATGCAATTAATTATAAAACAAGCCTTAAGTGATAAAGATAGAGGGTTAGGGGAATTGAATGTAAATTTCAAAGAAGAAAGTATCAAATATCTAGCAACGCTCTCTAATGGTGATGCAAGAACTGCACTGAATAGTTTAGAAATTGCGGTTGAGTTTTCTTCTAGACAAAATAAAAGTTCTCAGATAAAAATTACCAAAGAACATATAGAACAAGCACTTCAGAAATCAAATTTGCTTTATGATAAAAATGGAGAAGAACATTTTAATTTAATTTCTGCGTTTCATAAATCTATGCGTGGAGGAGATGCGGATGCTTCTGTTTATTATTTAACTCGAATGCTTGCTGCTGGAGAAGATCCTTTGTATATAGCAAGAAGAATTGTGAGGTTTGCTAGTGAAGACATTGGGCTTGCTAATAGTTTTGCTCTTCCTCAGGCTATTTCTGTGTATGAGGCTTGTAAATTTATAGGCATGCCAGAGTGTGGAGTAAATTTAGCTCAAGCCGCGGTTTATATGGCAAAAAGTAAAAAATCAGTTGTAATCTATGATGCTTATAATGAAGCACTTAAAGATTCTAGAGAACTTGGAAATGTGCCAATTCCTAAACATTTAAGGAACGCTCCTACAAAACTCATGAAACAACAAGGCTACGGCAAAGGATATGTTTATACACCAAAAGCTAGTGAAGAAGAAAATAAAAATCAAGAATTTTTGCCAAAAGAACTAAAAAATAAAAAATATTTAATTGATTAAATATTCATTGTATGTTAGTATAGCTATGACATCTTTTATTTATAATAATTGTGATGTCAACAGAGGTATAAAATATTATTTAAAATATTTGTTTCTACAGCTTTAAAGATGTGATTCAATTATTGGATAATGTTTATGTTTGGTGCGCTTATTGCGTTAATAATTAACCGAAATTTTTCGGTAATTCAAAAAAGGATTTAAAATGACAATTTTGGAAGTATTTAGAACGGTAAAGAATAATTGTAAGCTAACTAAAAAACAACGAGTTGAATTAAATAAAAGAGTGCAAAATGGTGAAAAAAGATTTGATGATATAATAGATTCAAAGCTTTTGCAGGAATTAAAGTCAAGTAAAATGTACTCTGAAAAAAGAACGGAATTTATAGCTGGAATAAATAGAGAAATAAAAAAACAGTTATAAATTGATAACACCCAACAATACAATGAAAGTTGGGTGTTTTTTTGTGATTATATTTTTATGATTTTGATAAAAAGTTTACAATCATATATACTGCAGTTATTACGCCAGCAGAACCAAAAAGGTAATGTAATAATTTAATTATTTTATCTTTGTCTCGATTTGTTTCGCGAAACATAATTTTAGTAAAGAAAAATAATCCTATCAAATACATAAGTATTGTTATTATAGAAATTACCATGATATACTCCTTTTTAAAATTTAGATAAGAATTTTCTTACCTAAATAAAGCATATCATAAGATTCATAAAAAACAAAGACTTTTCCAAGTTAGAAAATTGATAAAATATATCAAAATCCAAAAAACAATAAAAATTAATTTAGTGTGGTTTAATATAATTTTAAGTTAAATAAGACAAGATTTATGTTTATAAGCACTGTTGTGGTAATTATACTCATACTAAAAACATAATACATAAATTTTTTGAGCATATTTTTGTTTTTCTCTGCTTCGTTGAATATGTATTTAGAAAAACACACTAAAACTAAAGAAATTAGCATTATTATGAAGTCCAGCACAACATCTCCTTTTTTTTAATTTGACAAATTTTTTGTCTAAATAAAGAATAACATGAAATACAAAAAAAGCAACTTTTAGACAACTTTTAAAAAAGTTTAGATAGTTACTTTATTTTCTTATTCCATTTAAATACTTTAACTTTTCCTCTAACTAAAGGTGAGTTATCTATTTCTTCCAAATTATCTTTAAAATACTCACGAGCTTCTTTTTTTATAAATTTCTTATCATTATCGGAATAAACT
>JALWEZ010000195.1 GCA_027039165.1 Candidatus Moraniibacteriota bacterium | reverse complement strand
TTGCAACTGTTAAACAGTAAAAATTAAAATTTCACGATTATGAACAAATCTCAATTAGTTGATGCTATGGCTAAAGATGCCGGCATCTCAAAATCAGCAGCTAAAAAAGCTTTAGAATCATTTTTAAGCAACGTAGAAGGCGCTTTAAAAGGTGGTGACAAAGTAGCTTTAATCGGTTTTGGCACTTTCTCAGTACAAGCTCGCAAATCTCGTACAGGTCACAACCCTGCTACCGGTAAAAAAATTACCATTCCCGCTAAAAAAGTGGTTAAATTTAAAGCAGGTGCAGGTTTAGCTGACGCTGTTAACTAAAAAACATTAAAACTCAGTTTTTAAGCCGTTTTTTAGTAAACGGCTTTTTTTGTGCCAATATTTCAGTTTTTTGATATTGGTATTATTTTTGAATTCATCTTAATATACATCATTTAATCTGAGCAACATGAACCCAAGTAACGGTAAAATATTAGTAGCAACACCGGAATTGTTAATGGATCACATCTTTAATCAAGGTGTTTTGTTATTGGCAGAACACAATGATAATGGCAGTATGGCATTTATGCTCAACAAGCCTTTGATACTACGGCTAAATGATGTTTTTCCGGAAATCCCGTCCAATATTCAACTATGGAATGGCGGACCGGTTGAAACTTCAAATCTGTTTTACATCCACAATGTACCGGAACTGATTCCGGACGGTATTCTTTTTGACGACTCAAAAGACCTTTATATCGGTGGAGATTTTAATCATATCAAAGATTTGTTCAACAAGGATTTATTAGACGAAAGCAACATCCGTTTCTTCTTGGGATACAGCGGTTGGGCACCCAATCAACTGGAAGACGAAATCAAACAAAAAGCTTGGTTTGTGACCCAAAATGACTTTAATATCTTTGACCTTAATCCGCGAAACATCTGGAAAGAAAAAATTGTGGCAATCAATCCCGAAAATGTTATTTGGAAAAACGCGCCGTTGAATCCTAACTTAAACTGATTTGTACTTCGTTATGAAATTGTAAACAGTTTGTGTATTTTTCAATCAAACAACAATACTTTGTTGCGAAGCAATTAAAATCACTATATAAATGAAAAGCGCTTTTCTTTCAGTCATATTTAACCTGTTAATCTTAACAAACGTTCAATCCCAAGTTTGGATACAAATTGGCTCTGACAATTATTGAGAAGTAGAAAAGATAAATTTTAAAATCAAAAAAAAGCCCGGCTTATTAAAAGCGGGCTTTTTATAGATATTGTCGTGATTATTTTTTTACTTATCGGCCATATCTAAAAACTTAATATCCCAAATACCACGCAAGTCGCCTTCCTTAAAACCGGTAGCTTCGTCGTTTGGATATTTTGTTTTGATCAGCTTATATATACCTTCAGGTATCTCTTTTCCGGGAGTACCATGACATTTCAAACATTCTTTTTTTAGCTTGATTGGCGCATAAAAATGTACATAACCATCTGCTCCTTTCTTCACAACAGGCTCCATAGAAGTATGGTTTTCCTGTAACTTTAAGTAATCTTCCAAAACAGCTTTACTGCCAGGATCAGGTTCATTTTTGCCGTTTCTCAATTTGTGCGAAGTTCTTTTGATGACCACATTGTGCACTTTTCCCAAACTGTCAGCCAACTTTTTGGCATTATCGTGGCAAAAATTGACCACCCCGGGCAATCCTTCTTTTGAAGCAACTGCTTGAATATTGGATTTGAAAACTTTAAAAGTATTTTTGGCAATGATCATGCCTTTCATTTTATAAGCTTTGTGGTCAAAATCCGGAGTTGCTGCTTTAGTTTTTTGAGCTTTTCCGGCTTCTTCTTTCGGTTGTTGTTTGGTGTCGTTTTGACAGGCACTTAAAGTTACAATTAGTGCTGTAATCCATAAAATTTTTCTCATAGTTTTGTTTTTTAAATATTAATTTTTTAATGCCGGCATACCTTTCTCCAACGGCATCTCCAATCTTTTCCACTCGTTAATACCATATCCCAAATTGATGATATGCTTAAATCCTAACTTTTTAAAGACAGGAATAGAATTACCGCTTCGGTGACCGCTTCTACAGTAAATATATATGGGGCGGTATTTATCAAATCCGGCTTTTTCAATATTTTTTGCAAAATTAGGGTCATAATAGTTGATTAATTTTGCCCCTTTGATGTGACCGGAAGCATATTCTCCGGGAGTTCTGATATCAATAATTTGCGGATTTTTGTCTCTGCTGATTAATTGTGCAAAAATTTTTGCTCTGGCATTTCTTAAGGTTGGTTTTACTTTGTGTAAATCGGAAACAAATTGTGCCGTACCAAGCTGAACGGCTCCCAATAAAAATAAAACCAAAAGATTTAATTGTAGTTTTTTCATAATGCACTGTATTTTGTGTGAAATTAATTTTGAATTGCAAAAATATGACATTTGTCATAAATTAACAAACGTCCATTCCGCTACAAAAATTTTGCCAAAAAACCAGGGCAAACGCACTATAAAAAAATTAAAATATTTCTTTTAGCCCCGTAGGGGCATCCTGTTTGTAGTAGAATAATGCATCACAATACTATAG
>JALWEZ010000194.1 GCA_027039165.1 Candidatus Moraniibacteriota bacterium | reverse complement strand
ACAATGAACAGGAGGTTAGACATATTGTAGGAAAGCTTATTAGAAAAATAGAATCAAATAATAAAAATTCATTCGTCTTTATAGTTTTAGAAGTTCTTTTTGATGCAAAAATACTTCAATTCAAAACAAAAGTTCATAGTGCTGAATCAAAAGTAAATAAAATACTTAAAAAAATTAGAAATAAATTACAAAGTTCTGATTTAGAAAAATTGCTAATTTTAAAAAAACACTTATCAAAACTTGAAACTCGTACAAAAGAAATACTTTCTGCAATAGAAGATGTTTTGGATGATAAAGAAGATTTAAATAAAATACTTTCATTGACTAGAAATAATCAAATTTCCAGAGATGCCTTGGAATCTATATTGGATAACTTTTTAGAGCAATTAGAGGATCTCGATGGTATTATATTCAGATTAGATGAAAGTATAGAAGATAATGAAGAATTTGTAAATTTAACTTTAAATGTTCGTAGAACATCTTTTATGCAGATAAATCTAGTTACAAGTCTTTTTACTTCAATTCTTTCAATTTTGGCTGTGATTGTGGGTCTTTACGGAGTAAACCTTACTAATGGTTTTGAGGGCAATCCTTATGCTTTCTATATTTTATCAGGAGCTCTAGTTTTTATATTTATATTTTTATCTATATTACTATTCTTTTACATAAAAAAGAAAAATTTATATTAGAGCCTGTCTAAAACCTCCAATTTCAACTAAAATATCTACATTTTCGTCAAAGTATTTCAATATTCATTCTTAATTTTCATTCTTTTTGCCTAAAAATCTAAAATTTTTAGCAATAAAGCGAGATTTTAGACATGCTCTTAGAGTTTATTTTAAAAAGCTACTATAAGTTTATAGTAGCTTTATTTTTTATTTAGGAGAAGCCCAAACTTCTCTTAAAGAAATTTCAAAACCATCTTTTTTGAGTTTCTCAATCTCTTTTTTTTGCTGTATAAATCTCAAGCCTTTCTTGATATGGTATAACATAGATACAGCAATGGTATCTTTTGTATATGGGGCAAATACCCAAAAAAGGGTAGTTTTTTTAGAATCCTTCCCGCAAAAAGCATTCAAATAACTATCTGACCAACTATACACAAATAGACCTCTGAATGATTTACATTCTTTAACTTCTTTCAGGTCTTTCTGAGAGTGGTTTATAGCTTTAAAAGCTACACCGACTCTTTTCCATTCTTTAGACTCAAGAGGTTTAGTTGAATATCTCACAAGTCCTTTTGAGTTTTTAAATTCAAAAACCTTTACGATATTTTTCTTTGATATTGTTGGTTTTTTCAAAATTCTCATTATATCTGGCTCTAACGATGTTAAGTTTTCTTCTTCTTTTTGTGTTACATTAACATCATTTTTCGTAGTTTTTATAGGGATATCCATTGCATATTTATCTAGAGATGAAAAATAAGACTGTTCTTTGCATACGCATTTAGTATTAATACTTGCGTTGTTGTCACTTATTACTTTTTCTGATTTCTTTTTTTTGGAAATTTTTAGATTTGCAAAAAGCTTCTTACCTTTTTAGCAATTGCTTTAACTTTTTTTTCATTTAAGCAACTTTTATTATCATCATTGTTAAATGATTCTTTTTTAATTTTAGCAACACTTTTAGATTCATTGATATCATAATCTTTAGTGTCATTAGTGTTATTGTCGTCATTACTCAAATCATCTGCAAAATCTTTAAACAAATCTTCATTTTCAAAATCATTACTATCACTAACATCATCTTTGATATCATGCTTTAATTTTTCTTTTGATTCGGTATAAACTTGCATGTCTTTTGGAACAGATATTACAGAAGAATCCAAATCAGATTTGTCTGGCGTCTTATTTGAAACATTAGATTTAGTTTTATACAAAACTATATTTTGTAATCTAGTGCCTAAATTTTTCAATTTATTAGCCGAAAAACTAAGTTTAAAACCCAAAAAGCTTATCTCATATTCATTTGAGACACTTTTTTTATTTAAGCAAATATCAATAAATTCACCATTCTTTTTAAATTTTAAATTAGATTTATTCTTCTTGAGAATTGTGAGAGCTTTTGAACTTAGCGCTCCTAATTTAAATTCAATATTAGAATTTGGGATTAAATTATATCTAAGAGCCACAGAACAAGAAGAATTATCCCACAACCCTTTAATTAAGACTGAAACAGGTCTTTCAATAATAACATTACTACCCAATAAGATTTCTTGGGAATTTACAGAAACGAATTCTCTGGGATTATCTAGTGTAATTTTTTTTACACATCCAGAAAGAAAAACAGCTAAAACTAAAACCATGAGTACACTTATGTTTTTCATGATTATAACTCCTTGCGATAAAATTTTAAAGTACATCTACAAATTTGCAGATATAGTGAATTACCTCTTCTGAGACAATTCACATTTATCTACAAATATTCATACAACATATCAAAATTCACTTATAAAACAATTTGTATACTGTTTTTCTAAATTTTTCCTTGCCAATATTAACTCTGTATGTGACTCAAAAACTCCAAAAGTTGTTGGGCCCTTTCCAGAAATTGAAACTCCAAGTGCTCCAAATGTTCTAAATG
>JALWEZ010000193.1 GCA_027039165.1 Candidatus Moraniibacteriota bacterium | reverse complement strand
GGATAGAGTAGTAGACACTTTTTTATCTGCTATCAAAAAATAATAAAAATATAATTTCAAAATTAAATCAAATAAAATTTATTTGCCAGTTTTTTTGCTTCAGTATAATTTTTTACATATTCAATCTTACTAATCTGCTTGTCCCATCGTTTTATCCAGGTATACTGTCTTTTG
This sequence comes from Candidatus Moraniibacteriota bacterium, assembly GCA_027039165.1. GTDB lineage: Bacteria > Patescibacteriota > Minisyncoccia > Moranbacterales > JALWEZ01. The sequence goes on along the minus strand of JALWEZ010000193.1, from coordinate 2,412 downwards.
GTGTATTTTCGTAAATCTCTCAAGGTGTTTTGTCTCATGCACCCAAATGAAATTTGATTTCTTACATATTTCGTGCACCATTTGTATTCTAAACCAAAGCCTTCTAATCTAGTCCATGGTACGTGCATTTTGTCGTGTAAAAATAAAATTTCTTCAAAAATTCCATTTCTAAGCCATTGGTCTAATCTTAATTCTTGTTTTCTATAGAGAGTTTCTTTTTCTATTGATATTGCTATTACTAAATTAGTTTGTGGATTAAATAGCGACTTTTTAATTTTTGGTACAAAACCTTTGGATTCTATTATTTCAAGCGCTCTTATGAGACGTACTTTATTATTTATTTCATTTTTTTTGCTTATATCTTCTGCACGAGCTTTATCTTTGCTTTTTATCATTTCAAAAAGTTCATTAGCTTCTTTTTGTTCTAACTTTTTTCTGAGGGCAAAATTTGGAGGAACTTCTGCAAAAGTAGTATCTTCAACAAGTGCTTGTGCCCAAAACATTGTTCCTCCAGCGATGATAGGATTTTTATTTCTACTCCAGATATCTTTTTTGATATTTTTTGCTTTTTTTTGAAATTTAGACACGCTATAGATAGTATTTGGATGTACTATATCTATCATGTAATGAGGAATTCCTTGAGAAATGTATGCTTTTTTTGTATAAATTCCTCTTTGGTTAGATATTTCCAAAAAACCAGGTTCTTTACCAGTTCCTATATCCATTTTTTTGTAAATTTGTCTAGAATCAGCAGAAATAATTTCACCAGAAAAATCATTAGCTAGTCTAATAGCTATTTCAGATTTGCCTGAGCCAGTTGGTCCTATTATTGTGACTAGCTTGTGATTTGTCTCTCTATTCATTTTCGCTTTGAATTTTTTCTATAAATTCTTCTAATTTCAAAATTCCTTCATCTCCATTTTCTCTAGATCTAAGAGCTACTGAAGCTGTTTCTTCTTCTTTTTGACCTACCACTAACATATAAGGAACTTTTTCTTTTTGAGCTTTTCTTATGCGTTTTCCAAGTGTTTCACTTTCATTATTTAATTCAACCCTAAAACCTTTTTGAGTTAAAGTATCTTTTATTTTTTGTCCATAAGTATTAAACTTATCAGAAACTGGAATAATGACTACTTGAACAGGAGAGAGCCATACAGGAAAAGCACCAGCATATCTTTCTATAAGAAATGCCATAATTCTCTCTACAGCACCAATAGAAGATCTATGAACTACAACACATTCTCTTTTTTCTCCAGTTTCATCTTTAAAGTTTAATTCAAATCTTTTTGGCATTACGAAATCATATTGAACAGTAAAAGCTGTATCTTCTTTGCCAAGCACATTTTTCATTTGCACATCAATTTTTGGTCCATAAAATGCTGCTTCATTTTCTGCTTCTACAAATGTGCAATCACGATTTTTGAGTACATTTCTTAAAATTTCTTCAGACTCATCCCAAGATACATCATCTTTGTAATATTTTTCTTCATTAGTTCGATCTCCTAGGGATAATCTATACGAATAATCTAAGCCCATCTGGAGTCCAAATTTTTGAGCAACAAAATCTATTAAATCTAGTGCTTTGGAAATTTCTTCTCCAGCTTGAATTGCTCCTGCACAAAAAATATGAGCATCAGCTAAATTAAAAGATCTTACACGCATAAGTCCAGATAATTCTCCAGATTGTTCGTATCTATAAAGTTTTGCAATTTCTGCATATCTAAGAGGTAAGTCTTTGTAACTATGAGGTTTATTTAAGTACAATTCAAAGTGATGCGGACAAGTCATTGGACGTAATATAAATTCTTCTCCATCAATCTCCATTGGAGGATACATAGAATCTTTGTAATAAGGATAATGACCAGATTTTTTGTATAAATCAACTTTTGTAATATCTTGAGTATAAACATGTTTGTAACCTCTAGAAATTTCTTCATCAACTATAAATCGTTCTAGAATTCTTCTAATAGTTGCTCCCTTTTCTGTTAATAATGGAAGTCCAGATCCAATAGTTTTACTATTTACAAATAAATCCAACTCTTTACCGAGCTTTCTATGATCTCTTTCTTTTGCAATTTCTAGTAATTTTATATATTCATCAAGTTCTTGTTTTGTATCAAAGGCGTAACCATAAATTCTGGTAAGCATCTCATTTTTTTCATCACCTTTCCAATAAGCTCCTGCAATTTTTATTAGTTTAAATGCTTTCATATCTAATTCCTTTTTTGGTTCATTGCAATGACCTCCTTTACATAAATCAGTAAAGTTTCCAGAAGTGTAAAGTGTTATTTCTTCACCTTTTTCCTCTATATTAGAAATTAATTCTAGTTTGTATTTGTTATCTTTAAATAATTCTTTTGCTTCTTCTATGCTTACAACTTTGCTAGTCATTTTTTCCCAGCTATTTATAAG
>JALWEZ010000192.1 GCA_027039165.1 Candidatus Moraniibacteriota bacterium | reverse complement strand
CACTTACGGTATTTATCCATCTATTTACCCCTTCTTTAGAATGACCATCACAACTTGCACCACATTTCCACACTATCATATCACTCACATTTTTTTTGTTATAATCATACACAAGTTTATGAATTCTTTTTCCTACTGTTTTAACTGCATCCTCTCTCGAAGAAAAGCAAGTATGTCCTCCCGATCCCATTTCTTTACGTTTTCCCCTATAACCCCAATAATTATAACAATCCTTTCCGTTTAATACTGGTTTCCTCTTTCCCCAATTACTCTCTTGTTTTGCTATAGCTATTAGATAAGAAGCTACTTCTCTATCTTCACTAAAAATATAAGGGAGCATTTTTTCTATTGGATAGCCTTTAACCATATTCTTAGCTTGCTTTTCAAAAGCTAATTGCTCTTTGGTTTTATTGTCATTTGGAAGAGGTATTTTCCCATAGGTAGTTTCTTTTATCTTTTTCCTTTCTTCTTTTTCTTCACTTTTTTCTCCATTTGTTTCTTCTTTACTCTTTTTTTGTAAGTTTTCTGTTTCTATTTGTTTTATTTCTTTGGAAGTATTTATTTTTTTATCCGAAGAAGCTTCAGCAGTTTGCCCAAAATTTTTGTATATAAAACTCATAGTAATCATACCAAAAATCATAGCAACTCCCATAGACAACTTCCACATCTTAAATGGGTTTTTTACTTTTTCTTTTTCTGTTTTATTACTTATTCGTTCGTTTTCAAATTCTTTTTTAAAGTTTTTTGACTTTTTAGTTAATACAACACCATCTACAGAATATTTACGTATTTCATTAGTACTCAAAAAATTATCTTTTGCATTATTTTTATCGAATTCCTTTTTATTTGTAATTCTAATACCGTCTGAGTTACGCACCATCTTTTTTTTCCGCACTCCTTTAGAAAAAGAATCTATGGATTTTGTTTTATTATTCATTTCTGTTATTTAAGTTTTATCTGATAAAAAATTCTACCATCTCTACCTATAGTATACCACAAATATTCAAACCAAAAATTTTACTATTATAGAAAACAATAAAATAATCACCAAAGCAATCACAATAAACGCAAGAGTTGCTTCGCTTTTTTTATGAATTAACCCATGAGTTAAATCTGATAATAAATCTCTAAATTTTTCCATAATTATTTATTTATATTATAATCCAGCACGAGTAATGCAACTAGAACCATCTGTTGAACCATTGAATTGTTCAACGCAACCGATTTGACTACAGCAAATTATGCTATCATCATCAGAAATACCATCATTATTTAAATCACGAATTAATCCGAATGCAAATGCATCAGTCTTTTTGTCAAATTTAGCAAAGCCTGTATAAACATATCCCTCTTTTGTAACATCTGGCCATTTTTTGGAATCAAAACAAATTGAAGTATTTATTACAGGTTTAGCTTCACTTGTTCCGTCACAACTATTTACATTAGAAACACACATAATATCTTTATCTTCCAAAAAACAATTTTCAAATACAGGAATTAATTCTCTAAATTCAGTAAAAATTGTATTTCGTTGTGCTCTCGACTTAATTGTGCTAGAATTAACCAAAGTTATAACAATAAGCAAAAAAACAATAGTTAAACTTAATGATATTTCAACTAAGGTAAATTTATATTTTTTATTTATATTTTTCATATATGCAACAAAATTTAAATTCACATTTATCTATAAAAGAAGTCCAAAAACTTTATTCAAACAAAATTCCCTTTAGAGAATTAGATTTACTTATGGAATTTATTATTGATAAGCCTTTTTTAAATTTTATCACACAAGACGATGAAAAGATAGAGCCTAGGAAACTAAAACAACTTGATAATGTTGTAAAAAGACGTGTCTCAGGAGAACCTATTGCTTATATAATAGGTAAAAAAGAATTTTACAGTAGAGAATTTAAGGTTTCAAAACACACTTTAATCCCAAGACCTGAATCAGAACTATTCATAGATATCTCTAAACAAATTATTTCAAAAAAAGAAAATGAGACTTTTATTTTTCTAGACATAGGAACTGGAAGTGGAAATTTAATAACTACAGCCTATTGTGAATTTAAAGATAATAAAAATATAATTTCATTTTTGGCCAGTGATATATCTCAAAAAGCACTAGAAATTGCAAAAAAAAATTTCAAAACTCATACACATAAAGATTTGAAAGTATTTAACTCTAACTTATTAAAAAATGAAAGATTAATTGATTATTTAATTCAACAGACAAATGAAGTTAAAAATATTATAATATTTGCAAATCTCCCGTATGTAGATGAAAATCTAAAAGATGATTTACTAAAAAAAGAAGAATCCAGAGGACTCTCCTTTGAACCTAGCAGTGCTCTGTGGTCAAGTGAAAATGGTCTATGGCATTACAAACAACTAATTAATCAGATAATCAATCTAAAAACAAAATTAAAAGACACAACAATAACAGCCCTTTATGAAATAAACGACGATCAAAAAGAAATTTTGGAAAAATTTATAAATGCAACTCCTTACAGAAATACAGTTTCTTACAAAGATTTATCTGGAAAAAATAGAATAATTAAACATATTTATTAAAACTATTTTAACGGATATGCTCTATAC
>JALWEZ010000191.1 GCA_027039165.1 Candidatus Moraniibacteriota bacterium | reverse complement strand
GGTTTGGGATAGTTAAAAGTATTGCTGATTATAAGAAAAAAAATAATCTTCAAGTTTTGGATAAAAAAAGAGAAAAAGTTGTTTTGGAAGAAAAGTTGAATTTGGCACAAAAAAATAATTTGGATGAAGAGTTTGTTGTAGATATTTTTGAAAAAATAATGGAACAATCAAAAAAAATTCAAAATACTAAATAATAAATATGAAAATAGGTTTTTTTGGACTAAGAGGATCATACACAAATCAAGCATTAAACAATATAGTAAATTTACTTAAGTTAGATTTGGAAGATGAAACAGAATACAAGAGTTTTGAGTTTTTGTCTAAGTTATTTGAAAGTGTTGAGAACAAAGATATAGAATTAGCAGTTATACCTATAGAAAATTCAAGTGGAGGAGGAGTGTCTCAGGTTCTTGATATGTTCCCAAAGTATAATTTTTCTATATTGTGTGAGTATTTTTTACCTATAAATCATGTGCTTTTGGCTAAAAAATATGTAAATTTAAATGAAATAAAAGAAGTTTACTCTCATCCTCAATCTTTAGTGCAAACAAGTATTTTTTTTAAAAAACACAATTTAAAAGCAGTGCCGTATGCAGATAATGCTTCTTGCGCAAAATACATAAGTGAAAATAATTTTTTAGATAAGGCTTCTATTGGTTCTGAAATTTTGGCAGATATTTATGATTTAAAAATTATAAAAAGAGATATACAAAATTTTCAAAAAAATGTAACAAGATTTTTATTAATTGGTGTAAAGGACAAAAAAAATATCAAAAAAGTCAAAGGTGGAGAGTATAAGACAAGCTTAATGTTTGTTACTAGAGATCTGCCAGGAGTTTTGTATAAGTGTCTTGGAGGTTTTGCTACAAATAATATAAGTCTTACAAAAATTGAGTCTAGACCACTTGGGGACAAGAATTTTGATTACTTTTTCTTTTTGGAATTTAATGGTAATCTAAAAGATAAAGGAGTGGAATTAGCTTTAGAAGAGTTAGATTTTTATACCAAAGAAGTAAAGATTTTCGGTTCGTATCAAGAAATAAAATAATATTATGGATAAATTTATAAAAAAAGTTGAAGACAATGAAAGATTGGTAAGGGAAATTTTTAAACCTACGGAATTTTCAAAAGATTATTTTTTGTCCCAAAAATTTGGTGCTGAGGTTTATCTAAAAAGAGAAGATAAAACTCCAGTTCGATCGTACAAAATAAGGGGAGCGTATTGTTTTATAAATAATTATATAGAAAAACGCAAAGATAGTAAAAACTTGGTTTTTGTCTGTGCTTCAGCAGGAAATCATGCACAAGGTTTTGCTTATTCTTGCAAAAAAGTACAAAAAAAGGGTTATATATATATGCCAGTTACTACACCAAGACAAAAAATTAATATGACTAAATACTGGGGCGGTGAATTTGTTGAAATTATCTTGACGGGAGATACTTTTGATGATGCTCAAAAAAAGGCGCAAGAGAGGGTGAAAAATGATGAAAACGCTGTTTTTGTACCTCCTTTTGATAGTGATGAAATTGTAGTAGGACAAGCGACAGTCGCAAAAGAGATTTTGGATGAGTTTAAATCTCTAGATAAAGATAAAGACATAGATTATCTTATAGTTCCTGTAGGTGGTGGAGGAATTTCAGCGGGGATTGCAAAATATTTTTCGATAGTGTCAAAAAAAACAAAAATTATAACAGTAGAGCCAGAAAATGCCAATAGTTTAGATGTGTCTTTGCAAAATGGTAAAAATACAGAACTTGAAAAAATTTCTACTTTTGTAGACGGTGCAGCAGTTAAAAAAATAGGAGATTATAATTTCAAAGTCCTTAGAGAATTATTAAAAGAAAAAACTGTAATTTCGCCAGAAGGAAGATTATCGGGGACAATACTTGAATTTTTAACTCATAACGGTATAATTTTAGAGCCCGCTGGAGCTCTTTCAGTTGATGCTCTAAAAGATAAAGAGCTTTCAAAAAAAATTAAAGGAAAAAATATAGTTTGTGTGGTAACTGGTGGAAATTTTGATTTTGATCGTTTGCCTGAAATAAAAGAAAAAGCTCTTAAATATTCTGGACTTAAAAAATATATAATTCTTCGATTACCTCAAAGACCTGGTGCGCTTAAAGAATTTTTGAATTGTTTGCAGGACGGGGTAGATATTTCTCGTTTTGAATATCTAAAAAAATCTTCAAAGGTTTTTGGTTCTGTGCTTATTGGACTTGAATCAGAGACAAAGGAAAGTTTAGAAGAAACTTTTGAAAAAATTAGTAGCAATTCTTTTGAATTTCAAGATATCACAGATAATGAATTGTATTTTGATCTCTTAATTTGATTTTTATAAAAATATGGATAAAAAAGTGATAGAAACAAGTGAAGCACCAAAAGCAGTTGGTTCTTATAGTCAAGCAGTTAGAGTGAATAATATGCTCTACATCTCTGGTCAAATAGGAATTAATCCAAATACAAATGAATTAGTAGATGGTATAGAGCAACAAGCTAATCAAGTGATGAAAAATTTACAAAACATACTCAAAAGTGAAGGTTTGGATTTTTCTTCTGTAATAAAGACTGAAATATTTCTTGAAAATATTGATGATTTTCATAAAATAGATAAGG
>JALWEZ010000190.1 GCA_027039165.1 Candidatus Moraniibacteriota bacterium | reverse complement strand
ATATATGTATTTCTAAAGAAAGAAAAAAGTACAAAAAAAGTGTGGTTATTTGCAGAGAGAGGAAATGATGCAAGAGATAATGCTTTTTTTATGTTTGAGTATGTAAATAAAAATTATCCAGAAATTGAGAGTTATTATGTAATTTCAGAAAGCGAGAAAAATTCAATAGATTACAAAAAAGTAAAAAAAGTAGGCAGAGTTTTGCATAGAAAGTCATTTGAGCACAAAAAAAAGTTTATGCAAGCCCAGATGTTAATAAGTGCTCATTTTAGAGGTTCTATTGAGCCTTGGCGAGAGCGACTTATGAGGATTTTTTATAAAGATTATTACAAAAAGAAATTTGTGTTTTTGCAACATGGGATAACTTACAATGATATAAGTCATTTTGTAAACAAAGATGCGTCAAGATTTGATTTGTTTTTTGCTGGAGCTTTTCCGGAGTATAAGTATTTACTAAAAACTTTGGGTTATTCTGAAAAAGAGATAAAGTATACAGGATTTGTAAGATATGATTTTTTGCACGATTTTAAAGTAAAAAATCAAATTCTTTTTATGCCAACATGGAGGAGGTTTTTAGTAACAGACAAGTTTTATCATAAAGAGAAAAATTTCAAAAAAACTTCTTATTACAAAAATTTAAATTCCCTTATAAATGATGATTATTTAGGTGAACTTCTTGAGAAAAATAATTTGAAATTTGTATTTTTTATCCATGCTGAAATGCAGAGATTTGCTAAATTTTTCAATTCAAAGCACAAAAATGTAATTATAGCTAGAAAGGATAGTTTTGATGTGCAAACTCTTCTGAAAGAATCAAAATTACTTATAACTGATTATTCAAGTGTTATGTTTGACTTTTCTTATATGAAAAAGCCACTTATAAATTTTGCTTTTGACGCAAAAGATTTTACTAAACATCTCAAAAAAGGATATTTTTCTGTAGAAAAAGATAGTTTTGGTAGTGTGTGTAAAAACACAAAAGAAGTTGTAGATGACATTGAAAAAAATATAAAAAGAAATTTTGCGCTTACTAAAAAAGCAACTGAGAGAATTGATAAGTTTTTTGTTTTACATGATACAGATAATAGAAAAAGAATAATAAAAGAAATTTTAAATTTAGAAAAATGAAAAAGAAATTAACTTCAAGTGCTATAATACCATTTTTTAATGCTGGAAAATTTATAGATGAGACGCTTAACTCACTTAGAGCACAAACTAGAAAATTTGATGAAATTATAATAGTAAATGACGGTAGTAGTGATGAATTGTCACTTAAAAAGTTAAAGATTTTGAGAAAAGATAAGAATTTGATTGTAGTTGATCAAAAAAATCAAGGTGTTGCGCAAGCTCTTACAAATGGCATGAAACTTGCAAAATCTGATATTGTGTTTGAAATTGATGCAGATGATGTTTTGCTTTCAGAATACGTAGAGAAATTTATGGATGTTTTTGAGAAAAACCCAGAAGTAAAAGGAGTTACTTGTGGATATAAAGCTTTTTTTGATGGTAAAGATTACAGAAATGACAAAAATTTTCATGAGTTTTATATGCCTCTTGGATATAGAGCGCCAGACATGTTTTTTTATAATTGTGTAGGAGGTCAAAATTCAGCATTTAGAAAAAAACAGGCAGAGAATGTAAATTACTATCTAGATTTTGGTGGAGCTCAAGATTGGGGTATTTGGCTTAAATTTGCTACTAAAAAGTATAAACAAGTTGTGATTGATGAGTATTTATACCTCTACAGAGTGCACAAAAATGGTTTTTCGCAAAGAATCGAAAGAGATCATGATTTCGATGAGGCTCTTAGAAAGATGATGGGGCTTTTTTATGGAAATAATGAAAATAAATATTCCAAACAAGAATACTTAGAAAAAAAACAAGCTTTTTTTGAGTTGAGAAAAGAAAGAATGAAAAAGAGAAATAAAACGGTGAAGTCAAATTTGAATTTAAGAAAAATTTCACAGCTTTCAATTCAAGCAATTTACAATGCAAAAAGAGAAGGTTTAAGTACTACTTTAATGAGAATAAAAAATTATGTAATACATGGAAAAGGGTTTAAATAAATGTTGAAGTTGTAATTTTGCATTCTTGTGATACAATGGTTATAAATCCATTGAAGCAGAAAACACTGTGGAGGAGAAAGAAGAAAAACAATTTTGTTGAGTAGAACTTTTCGGTTAATATCCGTTATCGTATTAAATGAGGCTTACTGCAGTAGGTAAAGTAGGGTGGCACCACGTTTATAGCTATAATCGTCCCTATGTGTTTTAAGATAAGTTTTTATTTTTTAACATATTGGGTTTTTTTATTCTTAAATTTAGGACAATGTATAGAACACATAAATGCACACAAATATCAAAAAAAGAAATCGGTAAGGAAGTAGAATTATCTGGTTGGGTTCATCACAGAAGAGATCATGGTGGAGTTATTTTTATAGATTTGAGAGATAGAAGCGGTATAGCTCAGATTAAATTTGATCCAGAAGTGAGCACTCAAGCACATAAAATCGCAGATAAACTGAGAAATGAGTGGGTTATAAACATTGTTGGAAAGGTTGTTGCTAGACCAAGTGAAATGATTAATCCAAAGCTAAAAACTGGAGAAGTGGAAGTAGAAGTTGCAAAATTAGAAATTTTAAATGAAGCAAAAACTCCACCATTTGATGTTAGTGGTGAAAAAGGTGGAGAAGCTAATGAAGCTCTTCGGCTTAAATATAGATATTTGGATTTAAGAAGGGAGAAAATTAGAAACCAAATCGAGAAAAAAGCAGATTTTATAGAGCATATTAGGCAATATTTTAGAAAAAATGACTTTGCGGAAGTTCAAACTCCAATTCTTGGAGCTTCTTCACCAGAGGGTGCTCGTGATTTTTTGGTTCCATCTAGGATATATGAAGGAAAGTTTTTTGCGCTACCTCAAGCACCACAGCAATTTAAACAACTTCTTATGGTGGGTGGTTTTGATAGATATTTTCAAATAGCACCATGTTTTAGAGATGAAGATCCTAGAAAAGATAGACATTATGGGGAATTTTATCAGCTTGATATGGAAATGAGTTTTGTGGAGCAACAAGATATTTTTGATGTAATAGAACCTATAATGAGAGAGCTTACAGAAAAGTTTAGTAACAAAAAGATAACAAAAGATTCATTTAGGCAAATTCCATGGAGAGAATCTATGGAAAAATATGGATCAGATAAGCCAGATTTGCGATTTGGTCTTGAAATTAAACCTATTACTCAAATGGTTGCTAGTTGTGGTTTTGGTGTATTTTCTGGGGCAGTGAAAGATGGTGGAGTAGTGCATGCGTTAAAAGTTGATGGTGGAGGAGAAGCTTTTTCTAGAAGTGATATAGATGCGCTTACAAAAATAGCTCAAGATGCTGGAGCAAAGGGACTTGCTTATATAGTTGTAAATAAAGACAATTTACAATCTCCAATTGTTAAATTTTTAGGTAATGACTTAGCAAATGAGATAGTTGACAAATTAGGTGCAAAAGTAGGAGATATAATATTTTTTGGTGCGGATAATTGGAGAACAGTTTGCGATGCACTTGGAGCTGTGCGATCTGCATGTGGAGATAAATTGAATTTAAAAGATAAATTAGTTGCTTCTTGGGCTTGGATTGTTGATTTTCCAATGTATGATTATTCTGAGCTTGAAGAAGGAAAAATTGACTTTTCTCATAATCCTTTCTCTATGCCTCAAGGAGGAATGAGTGATCTAGAACAAAAGGATCCGCTTGATATATTAGCGTATCAATATGATTTGATATTAAATGGTTGGGAGATTTCAAGTGGAGCTATAAGAAATCACAAACCTGAAATAATGTATAAAGCATTTGAAATTGCAGGGTATTCTAAAGAAGAGGTATATGAAAAGTTTGGTCATATGATTGATGCATTTTCTTATGGAGCGCCACCTCATGGTGGGATAGCTCCTGGAATTGACAGGCTTTTTATGGAGCTCACTGATAGCGATTCTATAAGAGATGTGTATGCTTTTCCAAAGGATGGACAAGGTAGAGATTTGATGTTAAATGCTCCAACAGAAGTGAATAAGGAACAATTAGAAGAGTTTCATATAAGAGTTGTTCGATCATAACACATTTATTATTGATTTATGTTTTTGTATAGAGTTACTATTTTTTTGGGTTCATTTCTTCTTTTTTTGGTTCAACCAATAATAGCGAAGTATTTTTTGCCGTTTTTTGGTGGTGAATCAAGTGTTTGGATTGCATCAATGCTCTTTTTTATGACAATGCTTTTTGTGGGATATTTGTATTCATATTGGCTTAGCTTAAGTATTGTCAGAAAACACAAAGAAATTCATTTGCTTGTTGTAATATTTTCTGTAGGATTATTAGTTGTGCATGCAATGCTCAGTAACTGGATTACTCCTATAATGCCAGAATTTGGTGGGTTGTTTCAAGTAAATAATCCTACATTAATGGTTATACTTGGACTTACTGTAAGCGTTGGAATTCCTTATTTCTTACTTTCTACTACAAGTATTTTGGTTCAATATTGGGCATCAAAGACTCAAGATAATCCATATGATCTGTATAATTATTCAAATTTAGGAGGAGTTTTAGCTCTTTTGTGTTATCCAATTGTTTTGGAGGCTTATGTACCTTTAAGTACTCAAGGAAATTTCTGGGCGTTTTTATTTGCAATATATGGAATTTTGATACTTGTCCTTATGTACAAAACTCCATCTACTAAAAATGATGAAAATATTGGCTTAATAACTCCTTTTAAAGGAATTAAATGGGTTCTTTGGATTCTTATAACAACATTAACTAGTGCAATCCTTCTGACTGTAACTGAGGTCACTACAAAGGGTATTTCTGCTGGTCCTTTCTCTTGGCTTTTACCTCTTATAGGGTACATCATTTCTTACGTCTTTGCTTTTCGTACTTGGAAATTATCTACTTCGAAATTCATAATTAAATATATAAAATTCATCCTAAGCTTATCCTTTTTGTACATAATAAGCTTAGTTCTTGTTGGATTTAATATAATACCAAGTATAGTCAGTGAAACTTTGAGTGGTAAATTTTTTGAAGTTGTCTCATTGTTATTAATTATATTACCATTCTTTTTTGTGTACGCTCATAGAGTACTCTACTTGTTACGTCCTACCAAGAAATTATTACCTTTTTATTACCTGTGTATTGCTATCGGTGGGGTTTTAGGAGGGCTTATTATAAATATAGTTATGCCACTAATTTTTGATACCTATTTTGAATTAAATTTAGTTATCTCAAGTTTTGTACTTCTAGTTATTTTTAAAGAAGCTTTGAGTAAAAATTTTTTAACTGAAAATGGTTTTATAAAGCTAAATAAAAAACAAGTTAGATATAGTTTTGTTTTTGGCGTATTTTTTATTTTTGTCGCAAGTTTTGTTGGTGATTATTTTTATAAAAAAAACGATGATAATGTTATTTACAGAAATAGAAGTTTTTATGGTGTTTTAACTATTACAGAACACAAAGAAAAAAATGGTATCATAAGCAGAGAGTTGATAAATGGAAATATTATTCATGGAGTAGAAAATGTAAAAAAGGGAGAAAAAAGTTTACCGACATCTTATTATGTAAAAGAAAGTGGACTTGGAGTAGTTTTGGATGATTTGGAAAAAAATAATAAGAATTTAAAAGTTGGAGTTTTGGGACTTGGAGCTGGTGGAATTGCTGCATATTGTAAGCCAGGTGATAAGTATGTATTTTACGAAATAAATAAAGAAGTTGTTGATATTGCTCATAAGTATTTTACATATTTGGATTCTTGCAAGAATTCAGAAGTAGTACTTGGAGATGCAAGGATTAAATTAGAGGATGAATTGAAAAATAAAGGTTCAAGAGAATTTGATATTATTATAGTAGATGTTTTTTCAGATGACGCAATTCCGGTTCATTTACTTACAAATGAAGCATTTGATTTGTATGAAAAACATCTTAAAAAAGATGGTGTATTACTTGTTCATATTTCTAATACTTTTTTGGATTTACTTCCAATTATGAAAAATCAAGCTGAAAGACTGGACAAAAAGGCAGTTTATTTTGATAATGCTAAATGGAAAAATCATAAAGATATAAAAATAAAATCCCTTTGGGTTGGTTTTGTAAACAAAGATAATTTGAGATATGACAAATACAACACACAAGAAAAAGAAATAAAAGACATAAAGCCTTGGAGTGATGATTATTCTTATATATTTGATATAATAAGATGGTAACAAAAATTGTATTATTGCTTATAAAAGTTTATCAAAAGACTCTTTCACTAGATCATGGGATACTTTCTTTTGTATATTCAGAGAGATTATGCAGATATCACCCAACTTGTTCTCAATACACTTATACAGCAATTTCTAGATTTGGTCTGTTTAAAGGTGGATGGATGGGTTTGAAGCGTATTTTATCATGTACTCCGTGGAATGAGGGTGGTTTTGATCCAGTTCCAGATAAAAAAGATAATTCTTAAAATCTATAAATGAAAAAAATATTATTTTTAAATTATGAGTATCCGCCACTCGGAGGTGGTGCAGCTAATGCTACTGCACAACTACTTTTAGAGTATTCAAAGAGGGATGATATTTATCTAGAGCTTATAACTAGCTCTATAACTGATAAATATGAAAAACAAAAAATAGCAGAGAATATAATAATACACAGATTACCAATAGGAAAAAATGGAGAGAATTTGAATTACCAAAGTCAAAAAGAATTACTGCTTTATACTTGGAAAGCATATAAATTTTCAAAAGAATTATTAAAAAAAGAGAAATTTGATTTGTCGCATAGTTTTTTTACTCTGCCATGTGGAGCAGTGTCGCTTATGCTTAAATATCAATTTAAATTGCCCTATATTGTATCACTTAGAGGAGCTGATGTGCCAGGATACAGTGAGAGATTTACAAATGTATATAGATTTTTGCTTTGGTTTATAAGAAAAATTTGGAAGAAATCTGCATATGTTGTTACTAATAGCAAGGGACTGACTAGACTCGCAAAGAAAAGTTTAAACTTTAATTTCAAAGAAATAGTAAATGGAATTGATATAGATTATTTTTTACCAGGAAATAGAACTAAAGAAGATAGAAAAAAAGAATTTCGTGTTTTGTGTGCTTCTAGATTATCACATAGAAAGGGGTTTATTTATGCAATAGATGCACTTACTGAAATAGTAAAAAAATATCCTCATGTAAAAATGATTTTTGCAGGAGGTGACGGAGGAGCTATGGAAAATTTAAAAGGTCATGCACAAGCTCTAGGTATCAAGGAATTTACAGAGTTTAGTGGAAGATATACCAAAAAGCAAGCACCTAGTATTTATCAAAATGCAGATTTATTTCTCATGCCTTCTTTAAATGAGGGGATGAGTAATAATTTACTAGAAGCTCTAGCAAGTGGTTTACCTGTTCTTATGACAAAAACTGGTGGCGCTGAAGAATTAGTCTTTGACTCAAAAAATGGTTTCCTTATAAAAATGAGAGATGGAGAGGATATAGCTCACAAAATAGAGAAATTTATAAAAAATGATACTCTTTGTGAAAAAATGGGTAAAGAAAGTAGAAAATTAGCTCTAACGATGACTTGGAAAAATGTTTCTGATAAATATATAGAGCTTTACAAAAAGATAAATTAAAAATTGTGATGAAAAAAAAGTATACAAAAATATTTAAAATAATAGTAAGTATTTTACTTTTAATTATTCTTTTTAAGTTTGTTGATTTAAGAGAGATTTTTGGAAATTTAGTTAAAGTGGATATAAAATACATAATCTTATTTGTTTTGTTGAATTTTTTGTCTATAGTTATATCTACAAACAAGTGGCGGAGACTTGCTCAAGCTCAAGGATTTAAAAAGTCTGCTTTTTTTTATTTTAAAACATATTTTGTAGGTGTGTTTTTGAATAATTTTTTTCCGTCTTTTATTGGTGGAGATACTTATAGAATTTTTTTGCTAAACTCTTCCCAAAAGAGCATTGCAAAAGCTTCACAAAGCGTAGTTTTTGATAGGATAAGTGGTTTGGTTACTGTTATTTTTTTATCTGCTTTTTTTGGAGTTTTGTTGGTTATTACAAGAGAGAGCAGTGATGT